>NZ_CDWRCK010000119.1:4694-12921 GCF_977927595.1 Frankia sp. CcWB3 | reverse complement strand
GAGCCCCGATACCGGGCGCAGCGCCTTCGGTTTCGAGTCGGCACCCGGCCAGATGACCCTTCTGCTCGACACGGGGCTCATCCCGGGCAGCCCCCGCCTGTACCGGCGGGCGGTTCTCCTCCGGAGCGGCCAGGGGTAAAGCTCCGGGGGTACCTATGTGGAGACTCCTCAACGCGGGCAGGCAGGACGTCCACGCCGCGCGGGCCCGGCGCAGGCACGGGCGAGGCACACCTGGCGGTCCCGTCTCGCCTGACCACCGCGGCCGCACAGCTCGGCCAACCCTGGCTGTCCGTCTGCCGGTACTGTGATCCACAGGTGGGATCTCGGACCGTGCGGCGGGGGTGCGGTGAGTGAGTTCGAACACGACTGTTTTCGTCGGTCGGTCAGCTGAGCTCGGCCAACTCGCGGCACAGTTCGCCGCCGCTGTCGCCGCGTACGGGTGCCGTTGTGTCCTAGTCGAAGGCCGCGCCGGGGTCGAGAAGACCACGTTGTTGAACCGGTTCCTAACGGACCTGGCAGTTGAACCGGTTCCTAACGGACCTGGCAGCCGACCGCGGCGAAAACTCCGGTGATGGCTCCGCGGCAGAGGCCGGGCCCACGTTCCGTGTCTTCCGCGTCGCGGCCGGTGAAGGCGGGCGTAGGCACGATCTGGAACTTTCGGCTCGTTTGCTCGACGTGCTGGGCGCCCCGGCCACCATGGCTGGCGATGCTTCCAGGCCTCTCGACGACCAGCGGATCCGCTGGACCGGCGACCTGCTGACCCGTGCCGTCACGGACCTGTGCGCCGCCGGGCCGGTCGTTCTGCACCTCGACGACATCCACTGGTGCGATCAGCCCTCGCTACGGCTGGTCAACTATCTGCTGCTGCGTTCCGGCCGGCTGCCGCTGCTGCTGGTGCTGACCGGGCGTCCACACAGCTCCCCGGGCCTCGACGAGCTGCGCCGTCACGCCGAGGTGGGCGGGACCGTCCTGCGCCTCGACGGCTTCGACGCCGACGAACTCGATGAGCTGTGCGACGCGGTCGGGGCCGGGCGCCAGCCGCGTCGCCGACTGCAGTCCCTCGTCGATGCCACCGGGGGAAATCCCCTGTGGCTTGCGATGCTGCTTGCCCACCAGGGCGGGAACGCGATCGCCCCGGCGACGGATGTGGGGGCACCACCGCCGCCGGAGTCGCTGGCCTCACTGGTCCATCGTCGTCTTGCCGCCTGCCCGCCGGACGGGCGCCGGTTCGCCGCAGTGGTCACCGTCCTGGGTCGGGCCTGTGCGCCGGCGCAGGCCGCCGTGATCGCCGATGTCGCCAACCCGGCCAGTGCTCTCGGGGACGCCCTGCGCCACGGTCTGGTCACCACGTCCGGTCAGCCGCCGCACCTGCGGGTGGTCCCGCCGCATGCGCTGATCCGCGCGGCCGTCTACCACGCCCTCGACCTCGCCGAGCGGACAGCGCTGCACCTGGCGGTGGCCCGGTCATCCACCGACCCGGCCACCGCGTTGGAGCACCGCGCCGCGGCCACGCTAGTCCCGGACGGCGCGCTCGCGGTCGAGCTGGAGCAGCAGGCCGCAACCGAATCAGCCGCCGGTCTGCACATCCGCTCGGCGGACCATCTCATGCTCGCCGCCGCGGTGAGCCCGGACCAGGCCCGAGCCCGCGGCCTGCGGCTGGACGCGGCGATGTCGTTCCTGCAGGGCGGTGAACAGGACGAGGCGGCCGCGGCGCTGGGCGACGGTGCGGGCCGCGACCCGGAAAGACCAGCCCGATACCGCTACGTGCGCGCCCATCTGGACCTGCTGTCGGGCGACCGGGAGGCAGGCGAACGCGGTCTGGTGGGCAGCTGGGCTGAGGCGCGTTCCACGGGCGACGCGGCGACCGCGGCGCAGAGTGCCGCCTGGCTGGCCCAGGTGAACATCCCGGCCGGCCACTACCGTGAGGCACAGCTCTGGGGCCGGCGCGCCTTCGCGGAGACGGCGGCCTCGTCCGCCCATCGGGCTCTGGGGCTGGTCTTCGTGGCCACCGCACTCACGGCCGAGCACGGTGGCCAGCAGGCCCTGGCGGAGCTCGACGCGGCCGGCGGCACCCTCGCCCCGACCGCGCACACCCTGGCCACGCTGCGAGTCGGCCGCGGGGTGACGCACCTGTAGTCGGGGAATCTGGCCACCGCGGCCGAACAGCTCGCCCCCGGTGGCTACGCCGACATCGAATCGGTGCATCTGCGGTTCATCGGACTGGCCCACTACGCGGAGGCCACCTTCCGTTCTGGGAGGTGGGCCGAGTCCGCGGCCGGGGGGGCGCGACGCCGTCGCACTCGCGGAATCTGCCGGGCACGTGTGGGTCATCGCCTTCGTCTACGCAACCGCCGCGCTCGTCCCGGCCGCCCGGGGGGAGGCGGCCGAGGCGGGCCGGCTGCTCACCCGCGCGGCGGAAAACGGTGCCCATGAAGTTCCATCGCTGTGCGCGTTCCACACCACGGCCGCCGCGCACCTCGCCGCAGCCCTCGACGACCCGGCCGGGGTTGTCGCAGCCTGCTCCCGGGTGGCCCAACTCGCCCATCCGGACGGGGCCACCGCCCCCGGCGTCTTCGACTGGCGCGACCTCCACGTCGAAGCACTGGTCCGGCTTCGCCGCCACGACGAGGCCGAGGCCGAGCTGGACCACTACGAGGCGCAGGCCCGGGCCCGTGCCTCGCCCTGCGCGCTGGCCGCCGCGGCGCGGGCCCGCGGGACGCTGCTCGCCGCACGCGGCCATGGAGCTACTGGAACACGCCGCGGCCGAAGCGGACCGGCTGCACATGGTCTTCCCCGCCGCCCTGGCTCGGCTGCGCGCCGGCGAGGTGAACCGGAGCCTACGCCGGCGGCCGAAAGCCGAGGAGAATCTCCGGTCCGCCCTGGAAACCTTCACCAGCCTCGGCGCCCGGACCTACGCGGAGCGCTGTCACCGGCTGCTGGCGTCCCTCGGCGGCCCGGATGCCGCCGCGGGCTCGCGCACGGGGATGACGCGCCTGAAACTGCAACTGCTGCGGCGCATTCTCCGCGGCGACGACTTCGACGCGATCTCCGCCGAGCTTTACATCTCCCGGGGCCATGCCGAGAACCTGGCCCGCGACCTCTACCGGCTGCACGGTGTCGCCTCACGCGCCGAACTCGCCGGGCTGTATCTCGGCCTGCGGGGCCCAGGTCCCCATCCTCTTTCCCCGCTGGACCCTGACGATCCGCCGAGCAGGGAGGATCCGGGCCCGGACCTGGACCTGGATCCTCCGGGCGGCGGCTGACCGGGGTGGCGTCCCGAGCGTCCCGTCCTGGCAGGGGCCTGGGAAGACGCATGGGTTTCTCCACTGTAAGGCCGGGTGATCCGCAGCCTACGATGCGTCCGTGTTCGGTAATCGGGGGAGACGGGCCGGGTCGGGATCCGTCGGCCGGCGGGGGTATGCGGGGCGCTGGTGCTCCGCGGAGCGGCTGGTCCCGGGGGCGGCCGAGCACCAGGGCTTCCACCTGAAGGATTTCCACCTCGACATTCAGGTAGCTGCCGACGGTCGTTTCGCGGGCGTGCACACCTCGTACATCACCGATGGCCGCTCCGCGACGGATCTGAGCCCCGCCGGTTTGCGGTACCGCCGTTCACACGTCGCGAACGGCCGGGCCCACGGGGTGCTCGACCATGGCCGCGGCACCGGCGAGATCATGCTGGAAGGCTATGGCGCCGCCGGTCTGAGGGTGCATCACGAACCGGGACGGCTGGTGCTGCATCTCGACACAGCACTGATCGCAGCCGCCCCCGCGCTTTACACCGGGCCGTCCTGCTTCCGGTGGGCTGACCATCCCCCAGCAGCCCGGCGATGGGCGGGCCGGCCGGTGGGCAGGCGACGGATGGGCAGGCTGGCCGACGCAGGCGCCCCCTCTGTTGGAACGCGGCGCGGAGCTATCGGCAGCCGAGACCCTGATCGGGCGGATCGCCGGCCCGGTGCAGGGGCAGCCCGCGTTCGGTGGCGCCGCGACCGGTGGCGGAGTGCTGCTGGTGGAGGGCCAGGCCGGCCTGGGAAAGACGGCTCTGCTGGCGCGGATCCGCGAGCTCGCGCGCTCAGCGGGTGTCACCGTCCTCGCTGCCCGCGGCGACCTTTCTTACCAGGACTCCCCCTGGTTCGTCACCGCCCAGTTGTTCCAGCGTGAGCTGCTGGCGCACACACCGGCCGAGCTGGGGGAGCTGGTGGGCGAGCACGGGGAGATCCTCGCCCGGGCCGTCGGCCTCGGTGTCCGCGGTGACGTCTCCGGCCCACCCGGTGCGTCCGGTGCGTCCAGCAGGCAGAGTGGGCACGGCCCGGACCCGCGGGACGTCGCCGACGGACTGAGCAGGCTCGCCGTGCGGCTGAGCAGGCTACGGGGGCCGCTGTTGCTGACGGTGGACGACGCCCACTGGGCCGACCGCTCCTCCTACGGCTGGATCTCCACGTTCGCGTCGCAGGTGGAGATGCTGCCGGTCGCGATAGTCATGGCCTGCCGCCCCGAGGAGCTCCCCCGCCGTTTCCCGTCCGCCATCTCGGCCGTCGCCGCCGCGGCCAGCCACCGACTGCGGCCGCTCAGCGCCGGAGGTGTCGCCGAGCTCGTCCGCCACGCGCTCGGCGACGGGGCGCAGGAGCCGTTCTGCGAGCGGGCCGGCGAGCTGACCGGAGGTATACCGCTCGTCCTCGTCGACGTGCTGTCCCGGGCTCGGGCACAGGATGTCACGCCGACCGGCGCGGGGCTGCCCGCCCTGACCGCGCTGGCGTCGAGGACGCTGGCCGCCCACCTGCTGGCACAGCTCGGCCGGCTCGGCCCGGCGACGACGGAGCTGGCCAGGGCGGTGGCGATCCTCAGCTCTCGGGCTACCCTCGACCTGGCCGCCCGGGTGGCGGGCCTGAACCGGCTGCAGGCCGAGGAGGCGGCCGACCGGCTACGGGCCGCGCTCGTCCTGCGGCCCGATGGTCCCGGCGATCCGCCCACGTTCCCACATCCGCTGTACGCCGACGCGGTGCTGCGGTCGCTTCCCCGCCCGGACCACATCCGGCTGCGCCTGGCCGCGGCCCGGCTTCTGCTGGACCACGGCCATGGCTGCCTCGACGCGGCGGCACACCTGCTGTCGCTGCCCCCGCGGGGTGAGGGGTGGGCCGCCGGAATTCTGCTTGCGGCCGGCCGGCTCAGCCTGGCCACGGGCTCGCCCGCCGAAGCAGCCGTGTTCCTGGACCGGGCCCGGCGTGAGCCGCCCCCGCCGGATGCGGCCGCCGAGGTGCTGCACAGTCTCGGCCTGGCCACCCTGGTACGGGACCCCCAGCAGGCGATATTTCATCTGTCCGCAGCCCTCGCGCAGCCCGGTCTGCGGCCGGGGCTGCGGGAGACCGTAGCACTGCGGCTGGCGAAGTCGCTGGCCCACGACGACCGGATGGCCGATGCGGTCCGGCTGCTCGACGTCGAGGCCCGCACGGCGGCGACCCACCAGGCCCGGCTACGGCTGCGTGCCGAGCACATGCTGTGGGCAATGTTCTGGATGGACGATGACGACGCGCACGCCCGTTCCCGGCGGCTGGCACGTCTGGTGCGGGGGATGTCCGGGCGGACGGTCACCGAACAGTCGCTGCTGGGCCTGCGGGCCTGGGACGCGATGTTGCGTGGGGAGCCGGCAGATACTGTCCTCGGCCTGGCGGCGGCCGCGCTGGGCACCGGGATGAGCTGGGTGGACGAGGACTGGGGGTTCGAGATCCCCGTCCTGGTCGCGCTGTGTCACCTGTACTGCGACCGACCCGAGCGGGCGCTGGAGCTGCATGCGACGGGCCTGGCGGAGCTGAAGAAGCAGGGCTGGCACGGTACCCATCTGGCGTTCGGCTACGCCCTGCACGGCCAGATCCACTACCGCACCGGGCGGCTCGTCGACGCCGAGTCTGCTGCCCGCCGGGCACTGCGGTGTGCCGACTCCCTCGCGCCGCGCAGCCCCGCCCGTTGGTTCGCGCTGGGCACCCTGCTGCAGGCGCTGGTCGCCCAGGGAAAGATCGAGTCAGCGGAGCAGGTCACCGCGGCCCACAGTTACGGCGGCCCTTTCCCGGAGGCGGTGACAATCCCGCTGCCGCAGCTCGTCCGCGCCGAGCTGAGCCTGGCCCAGGGCCGAACCGTCGAGGCCGACGATGTCCTGACCGATCTGGGCCGGCGGTTGGACGCCCGCGGCGCGGTCAACCCAGCATGGTGCCCATGGCTGGGGCTGCTTGCCCAGGCCCGGCGGCACACCGACCCGGCGCGGGCACGGGAGCTGGCGGACCAGGCCGTCTCGCAGGCGCGGCGCACCGGCGTCGCCTCAGCCATCGGCCAGACGCTGTGCGCTGCCGGTACCGTCACCGGCGGGTCGGCCGGGCTGGCCCTGCTGGCCGAGTCGGTGCGCAGCCTGGAGGCCTCCCCAGCCCGGTACGAGCACGCCCTCGCCCTTACCGAGTACGGCGACGCGCTGCGCCGCGCAGCCCGCAAGCGCGAGGCTCGTGAGGTGCTCCACCAGGCCGTAGACCTCGCCGCGAGCTGCGGTGCGCAGGCCCTGGCCGACCAGGCCGCTGAGCGCCTGGCGATGGCCGGCGGACGCCCGCGTCGCCCCCGGGGCTCCGGCGTCGCTGCGCTCACCGACCGCGAGCTGCAGATAGCCCGCTGCGCGGCCTCCGGCCAGACGAACGCCGCCATCGCCCGACACCTGCACGTCACGCCCTCGGCTGTGGAGAAGGCCCTGACCGGTATCTATCGCAAACTCGGCGTCGCGGGCCGCGGTGATCTACCCGGTCATTTTCGCTGACCGGGTGACCCCGGCTCCCGCATGCCGGCGATGTCGCCAGCCGGGTTCGCCGGTGCGACCGAGCCAGGCGGTGAAAGCGATTGATGCCAGACCGAGGGGACGAAGAATCCGGGCGCAGCACACTCATAAACCCTTTGGGAGCAGTTCCACTCCGGCGAGATCACCGGAGTGGACGATCCAGGCCAGCCAAACCGGGGGCGATCCGTGCGGCTCCTGACCAGGGATGATACCCAGTACGGTACACCTGACCATCCTGCTCTCCGAGACATTGTCCCACCTCGGCTGACGTGGAAACCGTCGATCGCGAGCAGGGCGTGGGGCAGCGCCTCGCGGGCGGCATAGGCGTAGGTCGTGGACATGTCGATCGTGACGGCCCAGATCCCGGCGCGTCACTGCTCGGGCTGGGCGGCCAGCCAGTCGACGTCGCCCGCAACGGTCCGGCCCTCGACGACCCCGAGCAGGCAATGCCCGCCGGTCGCGTCGAACAGCCCGGTCGCGCACCGGTCCGCGTCCGCCACCCAGCAGCCACTGACCGGGTCCTGGTGATAGCGGGGCCGGCCGCGGCGATAGTCGATCCCGAGCACACCCACCCTGGACCGCGGCTCGGACACCGACCGCCGCGACCGGCGCGCACCCCACCCCCACGCCGCCCACGGCGCTCGTGGCATTGATGCCCCCGCGGTGTCGGTAGGGAGAGTGACCGTGATCCCGGCCAGCTCGGCCAACCGGTCCAGCGCATCCTGGGCCGTGTGCCAGCTGGAGCCGAGCGCGTCGGCGACCCGGCGCACCGGGACCAGCCAGTCCCCCGACGAGATGGCCCCTCGTCTCCCGGCCCGACACCGAGACCCGCGCCCCCCGTACGGCCATCGGCCCGGTCTCGGCGAAGGTCCGCTGCCCGCACGCGTCGTTGTCGCAGTACAGCCTCCGCTTGTCCCAGACCACTGCCATCGTCCGGATCACCAGGTGCGCCAGCCGCTGCTCGACACGCTCACGCAGCGGCCCCGACCTGGCCTCACCGCCCGGGTAACACACCGCCATCCCATCCAACGACGACAGGTACAGCTGCACCCAGCCCGACTCCCGCCGCTCGACGTGCACCACCCGGCAGCCCGACCATCCACGCGATATCCACATCCAACGACGTACCCCCGACCACGACACACCCGTTTCCCCGGCGATCATTTCCTCGACAATCATGATCTTGCCGGGAGTGGGTGCGTCGCCGTTTCCGGACACCATCGCCATCGCACTCCGCTACAGCCCTGAAGTTGCGAAGCGTCAGGCGTCGAACACGGCTTCAGGCGTAGTGTGCAGAGCCGGTTTGATGACGTATGCCTCGGCACCCGCTTGGGATTAGCGAAGCAGATTCCGCACCTAGGGAGTCGAAATGAAATAACTTGCGCGTTTCGAACCCTCCACAGGCCTGTGACCTGCGATGAT
>NZ_CDWRCK010000119.1:0-4073 GCF_977927595.1 Frankia sp. CcWB3 | reverse complement strand
TAGGGCGTGGAAGTATGAACCGCCCCAAGATTCGTCCGCAGCGATTTCTGGCCATGCGTAACCTTTGTCGCGTCGCTGGTAGCCTGATCCAAGTAGCTGGCCGCTGGAGATGTTGACCATGCCGACTTACATGGCTTACTGACTACAGTAGACAAACTCAACATGATACCGCCCCCCACAGGGCGTGCGTTTCTTTTTTCTTATATTTCCGAGACGCAAGGCGATGAATTTGATTCAGACCGACAGGTGGGCGTTCATGGCTCGGGCCTTCTCGGCAAGCTCAGGCAGTTCCGCGACAGTGACGCCGGCTTGGGTGAGGAGTTCGTAGCCTTGGCAGTCAGCGACGAAGAGGCTGGGTTCGCGCCAGGCGATGACCACCCGTGGGATTTTTGCTTCCAGGATGAGCTGGGTGCAGGTGCGTGGCCGGGACTTACGCTGCGAGCAGGGTTCGAGGGTGCTGTAGATCGTCGCGGTGGCGAGCCGCGGGTCGTCGGGGGCGATCTTCACGAGGGCGGATTCCTCAGCGTGCACCGCGTCGTCGACCTCACGGGAGAAGCCGAAGGCGATCTCCTCGTTGTTCTCGTCGACGATGACAGCGCCGACCGAGTAAGCGCCGGTGGCGGGCGGGCAGCGGTGGGCGAGTTCGATGGCCCGGGTCATCCAACGGTGGTCGTCGAGCTGGGGCATGGAGCAACTCGTCCTTCCCTGGGGCCAGTCCCTGGTGGAGGCGGACCGGATGGCCGGTGGCGGGATGGTAGTCAGACGGTGATGGCCGTGGGGACCTGGTCCATCCCCTGGCGGAACTCGCGTACCTGGGGGACAGTCTGCCATCCGGCGACGGCGTCACGCAGTGACCGCAGACTGGTCATGATGCGTCCGGAGTGCGTGCTGGCGCCGACCGTGAGTGCGTCGAGACCGAGTATCGCGGCTTGCTCGGGTTCGCGTGCTCCTGCGTGCGCGAGGGCTTCGCGGGCGAGGTAGACACCGCGGTCGCGGTGGAACGCGGAGGGGAGACCGTCGATCGCGGTCCGGAATCCGGTGGCTGCGGCCGGATAGTCACCGAGGGCGGCCAACAAGGCGTAGAGGAGGCGGGGGCCATCTCCCCACCGGCCGGGGCTGGGGCCGGTGACGGGGCGGCATCCAATGAAAAGCCCCCCGGCTGTAGCAGGGGGGCGAGCGCAGACCTACACCGCCCAAGAGGGGACGGTTCAGACTGTCTTTCGGTCATATCCCATCGATCGGGGACGGTGGCGGCTATCGGCTTTTGTAGATGTCGTGAGTCCCAATCCGCAACCAGCGCACATGAGAGCCGTCCCGGCCTGGGACGGGGTCCCCGTACTCCCACAGCGCCCGGCCGTCCTTCGCCCAGCGCAGCTCGAACACGCCCGGCTCCGAGCGGAAGCCCTTCACCCCGAGGCTCGGGTGGAACTGGCCCGGCTCCAAGCCCTCGCGGAACAGCACGACCGCGCGGCGGAACGCTCGCCGCTGCTCGGGAGTCAGCCGCGCGTACTCCGCCACGAAGCGGGCCACCTGCTCGTACGCGGGCACGCCGTCACGATAGTGCGTCGATCATTCCGAGCTCACGGGAGGTACGCGGCTCATCAGCTTGCCTTCGGGTGCTCCTCGACGGCCAACTGGTCCAGCTCGTCCAGAAGGGCATCGAACGCAGCGTCGGACAGGCAGAAGACGGTGCGACCCGCCTCGACATCCTCGTGGGCCTCGTCGATCGCGCGCTTGGTGTCGGGGTCGGGTTCATCAACCCACTCGTGGGGCTCAGGGTAGGGCTGCGCCGTCGCGTCCATGGCCAGCCTCCGCATCGGTGCGCATCGTGTCGACCCAACCTTAGCTTCGTCCCTGATGGCTTGCGGCGGCAGCCTGGGCGAGCCTCAGGGCTGACGGACCCAAGCTGACACGGCCGATGTGCCTGCGGCTGTTGGCACGCGAAGGCTGGGCGCGGCAGCATCCGTTCACATCAGCCATCGGAGTGGTGCCCGCTGCGCGGCAGGAGTCGCGCCCCACGTTGACCGTCTCGTGGCCCCTCATTCAAACCCGAGGATGGGACGTCTGCCTGATCACCACACCGGCGGCCGTGGCGTTCATCAACATACCAGCACTTGAAGAACAGACCGGTCATCCTGTGAAGAGCGTCTACCGCCAGCCAGGCGAGCCACGATCGAACTCGTTCCCCCAGGCAGACACGATCATCGTCGCCCCGGCGACCTACAATACGATCAACAAATGGGCTGCCGGTACCAGCGACAACTACGCCCTTGGTGTCCTGGCCGAGGTATTCGGATTGGGTATCCCGGTCATCGTCCTGCCGTTCGTCAACTCGGCTCTGGCCGCGCACTTCGCCTTCCAGCGCAGCGTCACTGAGCTGAGGAAGGCCGGAGCCCACATCCTCATGGGACCGGGGGCCTGGCAGCCGCACGAGCCCCACACCGGCGGCCAGCACTTGGACACGTTTCCGTGGGGACTCGCACTCGACGAAGCGGACTATAGGACCGCGGGGAGCTGACCGTCCTGGACCAGTCCCAATGCCACTGACGCTATTTGGATCTTGGCTGGCGCCGGGGTGTCGGTTCCGGTAGTTCTGCCTGGTTAGCAGCATGATCAGGGGTGTGGCGGACACTGGGGCGGTGGCGGCCGGCCGGCTGACGGACTGGGTCTCGCTGGGGGTCCTGACGTCGTTCGTGCCGCGTGACGCGGTCGACGAGGCGATCGAAGCGACCGGAAAGGGCGCCAGGCGCAGCGACGCGACGATCCCGCCGCACGTGGTGGCCTACTTCGTGATGGCGTTGGCGCTGTTCGCGGACGACGACTACGAGGCGGTCGCACGCCGGCTGGCCGGGACGCTCGACGACTTCGACGTCACCTCGCCGAAGTGGGAACCGACGACGGGCGGGCTGACCAGGGCCCGCCAGCGGCTCGGCCCGGCGCCGCTGGCGGAACTGTTCTGCCAGGTCGCGGCGCCGGTCGCGGACCTGGACACCCTCGGGGCGTTCCTCGGGGCGTGGCGGCTGATGAGCATCGATGGGCTGGAGTAGGACGCGCCCGCGTCCAAGGAGAACATCGCCGCGTTCGGCCTGCCAGCAGGCCGTGACGACGCGCCGGGGGCGCTGCCGAAGGTCCGCGCGGTGACCGTGTCCGAGTGCGCCTCGCACGCGGTGGTCCTCGCCGAACTCGGCCCGGCTGGCGGAACGAAGGCCGCCAGCGAGCAGGCCCTCGCCCGAAGCCTCTACCCACGGCTGGAGTCCGACTGGCTGCTGCTCGCCGACCGGAACTTCTCCTCCTGGGGGAGGACTGGCGCACGGCCGCGGACACCGGTGCGGCGCTGCTGTGGCGGGTCAAGGCCACCCTGCGCCTGCCCCCGCTGAAGGCGCTACCCGACGGTTCCTACCTGACCGTCCTGATCAACCCGAAGATCACCGGGAAGGCGCGTGACGCGCTGCTCACCGCCGCCCGCGCCGGCACGCCGCTGGACCCGGTGAAGGCCCGCTACGCCCGCCTCGTCGAGTACGACGTCCCCGACCGGAAAGGCGACGGGAAACACGAGATCATCGCCCTGATCACCACCATCCTCGACCCACGGGAGGCGACGGCGACCGCCCTGGCCGGGGGTTATCACCACAGATGGGAACAGGAAACCGGCAACGACCAGCTCAAGACCTACCTGCGCGGCCCCGGCAGGGTCCTGCGCTCCAAGCACCCCGACACCGTCTACCAGGAGATCTGGGGCTACCTGCTCACCCACCACGCGATCGCCACCCTGACCTGCCAGGCCGCGACCGCCGCCGGGATCGACCCCGACCGGATCAAGTTCAAACGCACCGTAAGGATCATCCGCGACCGGGTCGTCACCGACCCGACTTTTCCCCCTGACCACCATCACCGCACCATGCGGCTACTCGCCGCCGACATCACCCGGCCGGACACGCTCAACACCCGCCGCGAACGTACCTACCCCCGCGTGGTCCGCCGTGCCCGGCACAACCAGTACCCCGTCAAGAAACCCGGCCAGTGCGGCACCCACCACGACGCTCCACCCCACGATCAGGCTCGCTAAGGGGACG
>NZ_CDWRCK010000118.1:5851-12941 GCF_977927595.1 Frankia sp. CcWB3 | reverse complement strand
GTAAACATTCACGTAGATTCGTGATCTTGCGGTGAGTGGTTGGTGTTGGAGCTGGGTGTGGATGTTGTTCGCCGTTCTGGTGTGTCGTGCGTGGCGGCGTGGTCGGGATCCGGTGGGTAGTCGGCGTTGGCGGTACGGGACGCGAGATGCCACAGCCAGGTGTCCGCGGTCGACCAGGAGTCGATTCGGACGGCGTCAGCGGGTCGCGGCGGGTCGGCTTCGGGAAGGGTGGGGAAGGTCAGGAACGCGATCGTGAACCCTCGGGCCGACGGCGCCAGGCGGGCCCAGGTGGGCAGCGCCGAGCCAAGGTCAGGGGGTGGGGTCGCACTGCCGCGCCGGCCGGCGACGGCGCGCAGGACGTCGAGGAGCTCGGACCCGCCGGTCTGGACGTGGACATGGACGCGGACATGGACGATGACGAAGGCGCGGTCCGGCCGGTCCGGGTCGGGTAGGAGGATCTCCGTACCGAAGATCGGGTTGTTCGTCTCGCCGGTGGGTGCGGTGCGCTGCCAGCGGCTCGGCCGGTCAGGCGTGCCGTAGAGGATGCGTGCGCAGGCGGCGCTGAAATAGGTGCTGCGCGCGGCGGTGGTCGCTTCGATTTCCTTGTGGCGTAACGGCAGCGGACCTTCCGGCCAGTCCGGGGCGCCGGTGAGGAAGGCGGGACAGACGACCACGAAGGAATGCCGTCCCGGACGGTCTACCGGTAGAATTCGTCGACCTCCGGAAGGTCCAGTCTGATCACGAAATGGGCTCGGCCGGTGGACGGGGCGACCTCGAAACGCACACGCTCCCCGACGATGATCGTGCGGAATCCTTCGGTGACGATGTCGCTGTAGTCGAAGCCGTGGATCTCGCCGGTCTCGTCGTCGCGAACCAGGTAGGTCGCGGTGACCCGGTGGGGTCCGCTGCCCAGCGGTTGGCGATCGACGATCCGGCCGAACCGCTGCCCGCTGTCCGGCACGCCGGTCATGGTCACGCGACCTCCCGCACGCAGCGGAACCCGACGGCGTTACTGCTGCCCCGGCGTAGGTACAGGGCCTTCGACGAGGTCTGCACCGCCCGGTACGGGTTGTCGTAGGAGCCACCGCAGATCACCGCAGAGTTGATCCCGTCGAACACGGTCTCGGTCCATTCCCACACGTTGCCGGACATGCCGTGCACCCCGAACGGGGACAGGTTCGCCGCATGATCGGTCACCGGAGTCGGGGCGCAGTCCCGCAACCGGCCACCGTCGATCTCCTGCTTCCAGACCTCGTAGGTCACCAACGGCCGGCCGCTCCACGCGTCGGCGCAGTTGACCGCGGCCAGGTCGACGTCGTCTCCCCAGGGGAACAGCCGGCCGTCCGTGCCCCGGGCGGCGGCCTCCCACTCGACGCAGGTCGGCAGCCGCTTGCCCTCGAAGCGGGCGAAGGCGTAGGCACTCCACCAGTTAACGCAGTTCGCCGGGTAGTTGTCGTACGCCGGATCGGTGAAGTACTCCGGGTTCCGCAAGCGTTCCCGCCATGGTTCGTGGGTGTGGCCTGGCGGAGCGCCCGGATGATCCCACTGCGCGCAGCCCTGCTCGGCGACCGCGGCGAGAAACGCCTTGTACCGCCCGACCGTCACGGGGAACTCGTCGAACAGCACCGGCTTCTCGATCTTTCGGAGGAGGAGGCGGTGGCTCGGCCCGACCAGGTACGTCGCTGCCGGGAGCGTCCGCGGGGGCGCGGGGATCGTCTCGGCGCCGAGGTGGACGAGGAACTCCCGGACCTGCTCGGTCAGAATCGGTTCGGCGTTGCTGCCCGCGGCTTCCCGTCCGGCCGCGGTCCGCAGGTAGCGCGCGGCGAAATACTCCTGGAAAACGGTGTGCACCAACGCCACCGTGCCGGCGCCGGCCGGGCGGAACAGGGGCGCGAGCAGGAACGTCTCCAGCGTGACCCGTCCCTCGGCGAAGCATTCGATGCCGACGTGGGTGCAGAGGTCCGCCAGAGTGAACACCGCCTGATCGGCCAGGAATGCCGGGCCAAAGTAACTCTCCAGCCTGGGCCGGAGATCGGCGAGCCCGGCGGTGTTCAGGACCTGCCCGATGCGGGCCGGCACCAGGTCCACGAGGTGCCTGGCCGCATCCGCGGCGGGCCTCCGCGCGAGCTGGCCGGTCTGCTGAGCGAGCCGCAGTTCCAGCGGCGAGACCGAGTAGACCCGCTCGTCCGCGTGCAGCTTCAGGTCACCGAGCCGGACCACGCTGAACTGCGGAAGCTCCAGCGGATCGACGCCGTTCGCGTGCAGCTGCTGGACGAGCTGCTCCGAGATCAGCGACGAGCTGTTCAGCAGCCGGCGGACCTCGGGCGAGTCGGCGAGGAACGAGTAGCGGGACGACATCACGACCGTCGACTCCGCCGACAGCGCCTGCGAGACGTCGGAGAACACACCGAGGAACGCCTCCAGGCTCGTGTTCGGCACCGCCTCATCGATCGCGTCGAGCACGCACAGCACGGAGCCGGCCCGGATCAGGTACAGGAAGACGTCGAAGACCCGGTTCCGCAGAACCGTCATGTACGGGTTGAGGGTCCGGGTGACAAAGTCACCGAACTCCTCCTCGGGTTCCTTCAGGCTCATGTCCAGGTAGAAGCGGTAGCGATGCCGTGCGGGTTCCGAACCGTCCGCCGCGAGCTGCTTCAGCAGCGTCGTCTTCCCGCTGCCCGGACCACCGATGACGAGGATGTTCGCCGAGGTTCTCACGAGGCGGCGCAAGATCTCCCCGGCGTCGGACGTCTCGGTGACCGTCATCTCGCCGGTGTGCTGGTCCGCTTCCAGCACATCCCCGGCGATCCTGAGCGGCTCTACGTCACGGGGTCTCGTCTCCGGGTAGCTGACCGTCAGGGCGGACAGGTGCGACGGTACGTCGACGATCCTCTCCACAAACCGCTCGTAGGCCACGATGCGGATCTCACCGTCCGCGAACGGCGCCACATCCTCGGACGGCTCGTCCTCGACGATCAGGAACCGGGTGTGCTTCGGGAGCTGGGTACTGAGGATCTCGCCGCCGGTCGTGGTGAGAAGCTGGTTCAGCTCTTCCAGGCTGCAACTGAGCATGATCTCCACATACTCGGCCTGCAACCCGATCTGCCGGCAGAACAGCTGGTAGACGGTGCTCTCGGACAGTTCGAACCGCTTGATCGCCTTGTACCCCAGCGTCGCGTATAGGCCCGAGAGGAACTCGGCCTTCCGCTCGACTAGCAGATCAAGGCTGGGCGCGTCACCGATGATCGCGGTGACACCGGTGCTGGTGAACCAGTCCAAGACGTCCAAGAGCCGGCGCACGGCGAGAAGGCCGTCCTCCTCGGCGATCTCATAACCGTCATGCGACGAGCGGTTCCGAAGCCGCTGGATGTCGGTGAACGCGTTGATGACGTTGGTGCTGCGGATATGCGGCCGGCAACCTTTGATCAGATCGTTCAGCGCCTTGCCGGACGGGTCGCCCGGAACCTCATGATGGGTCCACAGCTGCTTCAGCAGCCGTTCGGCGATCTTCCCGATGAGCGAGACGGTGTTCTCTGGGTAGCCGTCACCCAACGACTTGATCGGCCGGGTGAAGTCGAGACCAAGATGTCGCGCGATCCGATCATGACCGTTGAGCTCGCCCTGCAGCCGATGAAGACGGTCATCGACGGTCTCGGTCACGAGACGGTCCTCCTCCGGGTACCGAGCACGAAGGCGAACCGGTCGGGAAAGAACAGCACCGGTTCCGGATGGCAGGCGTCGATCTCGGCCACGCCTGCTTCGATCTGGTCATCCTCGAACGTCGAGAGCAACGACATGTACCGACTGCGCACCATCGCCAGGTACCGGTCCTTCGGGATGCTCAACGGGTAGTCGCGGTACGTAAGACTCGCGGTCAGGCCCGCATCGCGCATGTGGTCCGCGATGTCGGCAGGGTCCGGCTGCAGCTCCTCGAACCACTCCAGGGCCGCGACGAACAGCGGGTACGAGATCCGAGTCGGCAACATCACGATGAGGAAGCGGCCGCCGTCGCCGAGAAGGTCGGTGAGCCCGGCGATGACCCGCGGGCGGTCGGCGGGGGCCACGTGGTGGATCGCCTCTTTGATCATCACCACGTCGAGCGAACCGGGCTCGACGGCCGTCGTCGCGTCGGGGCTGGCCGCGCCGACGAGCTGCTCCGCCGAGGCGTGCACCGGGCGAAGACCGGGATCCGAAGGCAGCTGGCTCAGCATCCCCTCGGACGAGTCGGCGCACAGGATCGGCGTCAACGGCCGGACGATCTCGAAAACCCGGCGGGTGTACAGTCCCGTCCCGCACCCGACGTCGATGATCCGATCGTGGGAGGTCAGGGTGAGCGCCCCGGCCATCTCCCGGGCCATCCAGTCGAGGAAGGCGTCGCTGTAGGTCCAGTTCTGGTCGTACGCGTCGGCGAGGCGCTCATAGTGCGCCGACGTTCCCGGCTCCGCCAAACTGGATCACCTCCCGCCCTGCAACCCAGGCGGATCGTAACCGATCGGCTCCCCAACGGCTCCGGATTGGGACAAGTCGGCCAACGAGCGTGACGCCCTGCCACCGACTCTGGGACGTAAACGGGAACTCTGTTCGTCCCTCCGACGACCACGGTTCTCGCGAGAGTCGAGCCGGGCCAGCAGGTCGGCCAACTGTCTGGCGTTGCGCTGCGCATAGTCGGCATAGCAGTTGTTCATGAGGACGTGGGTCGTGGCGACGCCGTTCGCCAGCTCCCGGATCCTCGGGGCCCATGCGCGCAGTTCGTCCTCGCTGTAGCGGTAGCCGAAGCGTTCGTGGATGTCCTTGCTCGTCCACCGCTCGCTGTGACCGTGGAACCGGACGACCGCGAGATCGGCAGTCGCGGCGAGCACCGGCGGAATCGAACTCGGATAGCCCTGGGGCATGTCGACGCACACGTACGGAATCGCCTGAGAGGCGAGGAAATCGAGTGTCTCCTCACGGTTGCGTTCGTCCATCCAGGTGTGGTTACGGAATTCCACGCAGATCCGCACCGGCCGGCACCGGCGCTGGCACTCCAGGATGTAGCGATTGTTCGCGGCGCTGATCGGAAACCACTGCGGGAACTGGAAGAGCAGGGCGCCGAGCTTGCCGGCCTCGGTGAGCGGTGCCAGCGCGGTGAGGAACCGCTCCCACACCTCGTCGACGACGTTGGCGTCCAGGTCGCGGACGTAGAGGTTCCTCCGATCCGGCCCGACAACGTCGCGCAGGTCCCTGTACAGCGCGCCCGGGCGAGTCGGATGCCCCGTGAGCAGCGAGAAAGCCTTGACGTTGAAGGTGAAGTCGGCCGGGGTGCGCGTCGCCCACGTCCGCACCGTCCGCTCCGCCGGCGGCGCGTAGTAGGTGGAGTCGACCTCGACCAGCGGGAACTGCCGGGCATAGTAGCGCAGCCGCTGCTCGGCGCTGGTGACCTCCGGTGGGTACCATCCGGACCTCAGCAGCGTCGGGTCCGTCCAGGAAGCTGTCCCGACCAGAATGTCACCCATGCCCGTCACCTCCCCGCCGGGTTCCACGCTCGCGAACCGGTACCTGCCCGCGAACGGCATGGTTGACGTCAGGACCCGTTATCCTTTTACAGGCGAATGTACCGGTACCCCGCTCGGGCTCGGACCCGGGCCTGTCGGCTATACGGCAACGGCAGCCGTCCGGCCACACGACGTACGAGAATGCCATCGAGGGGAACCACTTCCGGACCCATTCCTCCGCCGTTGGGAGAAGCCATGAGTCGTCGTGAACTGGCCAGTCGGACCAGAATAAGTGCTTTCCGCGAAGGGCCGTACGTGCTGATCGTCGCCGAAGGCGACCTGCCCACGCCCGGATTCGACGTCGACATCGCCGAGAGCAGGGTGCGCATCTTCCCGCAACAGTTCGACCTCGAGCGCCGCGCGCGGCCCGGCGTCTTCCCGCAGGTGGTCACGCCATACCGCTACGCCGAGATGGTTCGCTACCCCGAGGATCAACCCCGGATCACCGTCCATCACGCCGACGGCACCGACCAGGTCGACATCGAGCCCTGCGGCAAGGAACTGGCCGGCTACGTCGACACCGTTCGCGGGATCGCTCACCGGACCGCCGCGCCGGAGGCGGAGGCGGGGACCGAGGCAGGGGCGGAAGAGGCCATCGGACTGTCACCCGCACTCAGCTTCGACGAGGCGTTCGCCAAGGCCCTCGCCAACCTGCCGTCCTCGGACACCACGACCGCCGACGCGCTGGCCCGCGTCCAGGTGCTGGAGATCGGCGGCCTGTTCGGTGGCATCGCCGGCTTCCACCACCTGTTCGTCCGGGTCAGCCGGACCATCAGCTGACCGCAGACACGGATCCGGGTCCGTAGCCGGAGTCGGCTACGGACCCGGGCCGGTTGATGTCCTCCCGGGGTGGCTGGGGTGACGACGGCCAGCCGGCCCGAGCAGATTGCCCGGGGCTGCGGCCGGTCAGGCGGCGGCGAGCGTGGTCGACCAGAACACCGCACCGCCGGAGTCCCGCAGCTCCACGGTGAGCCCGCCACCGGGATCGAGGTGCACGCGGCCGAAGAACTGCAGACCGGCCGAGGGCGGCAGGTTGGACTGACCCGCCGGAGGGGCCTTCACGAAAACAGCCTCGGGGCCGAAGGTGGGGTCGAGCGTGTTCGGGCCGAACGTTCCGGCGTTCAACGGCCCGGAGACGAACTCCCAGAACGGGGCGAAATCGGTGAAGGCGGCCCGGTCCGGGTGGTAGTGGTGCGCCGCCGTGTAATGGACGTCAGCAGTCACCCAGACCACATTGCGGACCCGGTGCCGGCGGAGGCCGGCGAGGAGGTCCGCGATTTCCACCTCGCGCCCCAGGGGGGGCACCCGGCCGGCCCTGCCCCACCGCCTCCACGCCGCTCGGGTTGTCCGGCACCAGCAGCCCGAGCGGGAGATCGGCGGCGACCACCTTCCAGGTGGCGCGGCTGGCGGCGAGCCCGGCCAGCAGCCACTCGCTCTGGTGGCGGCCGAGGATCGCCACGCCGGCGGGATCCTCCTGGCCGTCGGGATTCGGGTTCTTGAACGAGCGCAGGTCCAGAACGAAGACGTCGAGCAGCGGGCCATAGGGGACGTAATGAAGT
>NZ_CDWRCK010000118.1:0-5417 GCF_977927595.1 Frankia sp. CcWB3 | reverse complement strand
TTTCGACTCCATAGGAGATCCTGCGGTAGATCCTCCCGCCCGGGCCGGCCCGACCGGGAATGAACGGGGTGTACTCCAGGAACGCCTGCCGCGAGCGCGCCGCGAGGACGTCCACCCGTTTCTCGCTGTACCGGGAATCGTCAAGCATCTCACCGGGATACCAGTTGTTGAGCGTCTCGTGGTCGTCCCACTGGAACACCCACGGCACCTCGCGGTTGAACGCGAGCAGGTTTGCGTCGAGCAGGTTGTACCGGTAGTTGCCGCGGTACTCCGCGAGGGTCTCGGCGACCTTGGACTTCTCCGGGACGACGAGGTTGCGCCACACCGAGCCGTCCGCGAGCGGAACCGTCTGGAGGAGCGGCCCGTCCGCGTACACGGTGTCCCCAGAGCAGATCGCGAAGTCCGGGTGGTGAAGTCGGTCGCCGCGCCCACCCGGACGACGCCGACCCGCCGGGCGGCGGTGAACCTCTCGGTGGCTGCCACGTCGACCGCGAGCGCCGCCGGCCGATCGGCCCGTGCCCACACCACCGCGCTGTCCGCGGTGACATCGCCGGACTGCACGCCGGAGGTGAACGTGGGCCGGCCACCCCGCACCTGGCCCGGGGCCCGGTCCGCGACCCGCGCCGCCGGAACCCCTACGGCGGTGCCGGCGGCGGCCGCCAGTGACGCCACCGTCGCTCGGGCCAGCACGTCCCGTCGGTTCGGCACGCGTTCCTCTGCCATCTCGCCCAGCCCTCCTGTCACTGTCCGTATGGCTGCAGTCCCCCGACGTCGACCATCACAGTGCAGGTTCCGGGCAGCCGTCGGCCCCCGTTCCGGAAGCGAAAAAGTGAACTGTGCGTGGCGTCCCGCACCGCCTGCCGCACCGCCTGCCGCACCGCGTCCCGCCCAGACCACCTCTTCCGGGTAACCCTCGCGAGGAACCCGGGCGCCGACCGCTCGGATGAAGTCACGCGCAGATCCGCAGAGCCGGGGAGCCGGGGAGCCGGGGAGCCGGGGAAACCCTGGTCATCTGGGCCGCTCTCACGGCCCCTTATCGCTTTCGCGATCCGTATCTACGTAGAAATTGCTATGATCTATCCGTAGATGCGGTTTCAGTCGGAGCTTTGCCGTCAGTAGATCAGGCGGTTGATCAGAGTGGATGCGTGACATGTTCTGGCCAGGCCCCGCCCACCCCGACGACGAGACCAGGCACTGGCTCGCCCGGGTCGAGAAAGTCGCCCCGGTCCTGGTCCAGCACCGTGAACAGGCCGAACAGGAGAGAATGACGCCGCCCGACGTCATCGATGCCCTGCGTGAGCAGAACATCCACCGGATGTGGGTCTCCCCGGCCTTCGGCGGTGGCGGGGTGAGTGTCCGGACCGGTTCCGCGGTGCTCCAGGCGCTCGCCCGGATCGACGCCTCCGTCGCCTGGCAGATCGGGGTCCAGGGCGTTATCGGCCGAATGTCGGACTACCTCCCGGAGCAGACGGCCGGCCGGATGTTCCGGGAGAGCGATGGTCTCGTCGTCGGTGGGATCAACCCGTCGGGCCACGCCGAGGCCGTCCCCGGCGGTTACCGGGTACGCGGTCGGTGGTCCTTCGCCAGCGGCTCCACCCACGCCGACTGGCTGGTGTGCGCCTCACTCGTCACCGAAACCAGCGCGGCCGGCAAGGTAGCCGCGGGAGGTATGGCGGACTCGTCGGCCCCGACCCCGCCCACAACCCGGATGATGTTCGTTCCGCGGGATGCCGCCCGTTTCACCGACGACTGGTTCACGATAGGGCTGCGCGGCACCGGGAGCGTCAGCTTCACTGTCGACGACCTCTTCGTCCCCGAGGAGCACACCGTCGACGGCGGGCTGCTGCGCCGGCTGCCCGCGGCCCGGCCCTCGCGCGGCTACCCCATCGCGTACTACGACTTCGGCCCGTTCACGGCCGCGTCAACAGCGCTCGGCATCGCCCAGGACGCGCTGAGCGCCTTCCCGGGGCTGGCGGTCAGCGCGGTTCCTGCCCGCGGGACGGAGACGCTGGCGTCCAGCCACACCGTTCAGGCCGGCATCGCCCGCGCTGCGGCCCTGGTCAGGGCGGGCGAACTGCTGCTCGACGATGCGGCCGGCCACGCGAGTGCCCGCCTCATCGGCGGGGAGAAGCTCAGCGCCCTGATCCGGCTCGCCGCCGCCGCCGGCGGCGAAAACACCCTGAAGGCCGTGGACACCCTGCACGGCCTGGCCGGCACCAGGGCCCTGGGCGCGGCCGGCCGGCTCGACCGCTGCTTCCGCGACATCCACACCGTGGTCGCGCACATCACCCTGGCGCCGACGAACTTCGAGATGGTCGGGTCGTATCTCCTGGGCGGCTCGTTGCTGATGCGGCGCTGACCCTCGCCCGATGCCCCGAGCCCCGAGTACGGTCCTGCGGTTTCCTCCTGCGGTTTCCCCGTCGTGGCGAGCACCCAGGGCGCCCTCGCGGATGGCGGTGATGACGGCCGAGAAGTTCCGACCGGGACCGTCCCGGCGGACGAAGTCCGCGTAGATCTCGGCCGCGGTGTGCCCAGCACCGTACCCATCCCCTTGGGGAGCACCGTACCCATCCCCGCGGGGAGCACCCGGTGACACCCGTGGGAGTATGCCACTGGCAACCCACGGCTGACTCGAACGACTACATCAGTGTTATCAGAATGTTGTTGACAATGACCGGCGACGTTCGCGGTCGGCGATGGTCACGTCGGCAAGACTCGCAGTCCGCGAACATCCGGCCCATGAAATCACAGTCCGCGATGCCACACCCGGCGAAACCGTGTTCGACGATGCCTCACCAAGACATACCCAACACCCGCTACAATGGAAGCCCGCGAACATCAACATTCAAACAAACACCCGACATCCAGATCCGAAGAAAATACATTCCGACGCCCCCCGGCAACCCGTTATCCCACCGTTCCAGCACGGCCGACCAGGAGCGTTCGTGGCTCGTCCGCCCAAAGTGCTGTTCGTCTGCGTTCACAATGCGGGCCGTTCTCAGATAGGCGCCGCTCTGCTCGACCGACATGGTCGTGGCCTGTTCCGCGCCCGATCCGCCGGCACCGCCCCGGCCCCGGCCATCCACCCGGGAGTCGTCACCGTCATGGCCGAGGTAGGCATCGACCTGTCCCGGGAGTCCCCGAAGCGACTGACCAACGAGATGGTCCGCGACTCCATCGTCGTCATCAACATGGGATGCGACGACGCCGTTCCCAGCTACCCCGACACGCGCTACCTCACCTGGAAACTGGATGATCCGGCGGAGTGCGCGCTCGAGGAGATCCGGTCGATCCGCGACGAGATCGACGCCCGCGTCCGGGCGCTGGTCTACAGTCTCGGCGTGGCCGCCCGCGTCGGGCTACTGAAGAACCAGCCCGGTTACACCGGGATCCCGCCTGACGGTACTGACCCGGATGCGTGGCGCTATCCTCCACCGGTCGGGGCGGGCGCACCCGACACAACCGCGTGATCCGGCGCGACCGCGTCGACGGGCTCGGCCTCCCGGTGCGGGATGATGATCGTCGCGCCGATCCGGACGGTGCCGCCACGCACGACGTCGGCGCGCAGGCCACCCCGGTCGCGTAGCGCGCTCCAGACCCCGGGGCGGGTGAGCTGTTCGAGGTAGGAGCACGGTGGGCAGGGCCGGGCACCGAGCAGGACAACGTCGTCGATGCGGAAGGTCCGCCCGACGAGGTCGAGTAGCGCGACGCCCTCCGTCACCAGGTTTCGCCTGGTCTCCCACTCGGCCAGAGCCACCCCGGCATCCGCGGCCACGGCGGCGATGACCTCACGCTCGATCAGCGTGACGGCACGACCGGCGCCACCGCGCGCAGAGTAGGTCCCGGTGCCGATGGCGTAGCGGTCGCCTTCGAGGCCGTGACCCTCGATCACTCGAACAGCCTCACAGGCCCGCCTCCGGGTACCCCGGATCGGCGTGGTGTAGATCCCGACCAGGCGTCCCGCGGCCATGATGCCGACGCTACCCCGTTTCGGGTCACCCGCGCCCGGACAATCGCGGGAACCCGCGCACCCTCGCCATACTCACCGCCGCGCGGTTTCGGCCTGCTCGGCCTGCTCGGCGCCCCTTTCCTGCTCGGCACTCCCTTTTTCCTCGGCCCGCTCGGCCTCGGCCTGCTCGGCGCGTTCGGCTTGGGCCTGCTCGGCCCGCTGGGAACGGTCGCCGCCCTCTCCCTCGTGGCCGGCCCCCGACTCCTCGGGCTGTGCCACCACTTTGCCGTCGCGCATCTCGCCTCGCCACGACCCGGTTGCCTTGCCCTGCATCATGATGAACCGGCGGAAATGCTTGAGATCGAGGCGGGCCCGCCGGCCGCCGGCACGCCAGATATTCCCCGTCCTCTCGACGAACCCGCTGGGATAGTATTCTATGGCCAGCAGGATCCGGGTGAGGTCGTCAGCGAGCGGATGAAAAGTGACGGCGCCCCTGGTGGAGCCCTTTCCGCCCTCGGACGTCCAAGCGATCCGCCGGTCCGGGATCTGCTCTTGGACGGTCGCCTTCCAGCTGCGTCGGGACTTGAAGACCTTGACCCGCCAGTTCTGCTCGGTCTCGCTCTTCGCTTCCACCGCCTCCACGCCCTTCATGAAACGGGCGAAATCCGGGAACTGCGTCCACTGGTCGTAGGCGACGGACACCGGGACACCGACGTCCACCGTCTCCTCGATGTTCGTGGCTTTGAGTGGCCCGCTCTTACCGCCGCGCTTCCCGCGGCCGATCTTCAGCGCCCCCTTCGCCTTCTCGCGCATCGCCGAGGCCACGGTCCTGAAGGCCGTCTTCGTCGGCGGTTCCCCCTTGACCAGCCGCTGGACGCCCTCGGCGAGCGGGGAGAGCTTACCCTCCTTGCCGTTCCTCTCGGCCAGCCCGTGGAGTTTCTCCGTGCTCGAGGTGAGCCGCTGCGCCGTCCTGCCGACCAGGTGCGCCCCACCCGCCTTCGCCAAGTTCTTCGTCTCGTCGAGCAGGCTCTTGGTCGCCGGGCTGTCACGCAGGGCACCGAGAAAACCCTGCGCCGGTGGCTTCGTCGTCGGCCGCTCTGTCGTCTGCGTCATCTCCGCTCCTCGTCGATCGGACCGTCCCTCGGATGTCACCGCTCGGAGGTGACGTTCTGCCGGCCACGCGCGGCGCGGCGCGGCCCCGCCGAACGTCCGGGCGAAGAACGGCGCTGCGCACCGGACTGCGCCACAGCCTCGGGCGCCGCTCCCTCACCGGCCGCCCGTTGCTCCGACCGCTCGCCCTGCTCGGTCTGCTCCGCCTGCCCACGCTGCTCCGCCTGCCCACGCTGCTCGGTCTGCCCGCCCGAGGTGCCCTCCTCGGATTCCGCCGCGGCGGGCGCCAGCTTCTCGCCCTCTCCTTCGCCCCGGCCGGGTGCGGCGGCCTCCGGCACGGCCCCGGTCACCCCTTTGA
>NZ_CDWRCK010000117.1:0-12513 GCF_977927595.1 Frankia sp. CcWB3 | reverse complement strand
CGCCCAGCCCGCGGGCGGCGATCCATTCCAGCCAGTGCCCGGCGTCGACGGTGCCGAGGTACATCCCGCGCAGCGGAGCGGCGAACACCGTGCCCGGTTCCGCCGGCGGGACGGGCAGCTCGGGAAGGTCCTCCTCCTGACGCTCGGCCCGGTTGCGCCACGCCCGTCGCATCGAACCGACCACCGCGACGAACACCAGCAACAGACCGAGCAGGAGAAGCAGGTGCAGCCCCAGGCGGTCCGGCGCCCGGTCCAAGGCGACGGCGGGCCCGGCAGCCTGCAGGGATGCGGCGCGCGAAACAATCATACGATCTTCCCGTCGAACACGGTGGGCCGTCCCCGCAGGAACGTGGCGCGGATCGTTCCCGGCAGCGACCGGCCCGCATAGGGCGTGTTGCGGCTGCGGCTGGCGAGCGCGTCCGGCTCGACCATCCGCCACGGCGCCGGGTCGAGCAGGGTGACGGTCGCGGGCGCGCCCACTGCTATGGAACTCCACACCTCGGTCGCGGTTCGCGGCAGGCCACCGATCCTCGCCGGGGCCAGTGCCATCCGCTCGGCGACCCCGGCCCAGTCCAACCGGCCCGGGATGACCATCGTCTCGATGACCACCGACAGCGCCGTCTCGAGACCGAGCATGCCGGGACGCGCGGCGGCCCACTCCGTCTCCTTGTCCTCCAGCGCGTGCGGGGCGTGGTCGGTGGCGACGCAGTCGATCGTGCCGTCGGCGAGCCCGGCGCGCAGCGCGGCGACGTCGGCGGCGGTGCGCAGCGGCGGGTTGACCTTGTAGACCGGGTCGAACGAGCAGACCAGGTCGTCGGTGAGCAGCAGGTGGTGCGGGGTCACCTCGGCGGTGACGTTCCAGCCCTTCGCCTTGGCCCACCGGATGATCTCCACCGATCCGGCGGTGGAGACGTGACAGACGTGCAGCCGGGAGCCGACGTGCCCGGCCAGCAGCGCGTCCCGGGCGATGATCGCCTCCTCGGCGACCGCGGGCCACCCCGGCAGCCCCAGCCGGGCGGCCACCGTGCCCTCGTTCATCTGGGCGTTCTCGGTCAGTCGCGGTTCCTGCGCATGCTGGGCGATCACCCCGTCGAACGCCTTGACGTACTCCAGCGCCCGGCGCATGAGCAGCGCGTCCGACACGCAGTGCCCGTCGTCGGAGAAGACCCGCACGCCCGCCGCGGAGGAGGCCATGGCGCCGAGTTCGGCGAGTCGCTCGCCGGCAAGCCCGACGGTGACCGCGCCGACCGGCCGGACGTCGCAGTGACCCGCATCCAGGCCGAGCCGCCACACCTGCTCGACGACCCCCGCGGTGTCGGCGACCGGATTGGTGTTCGCCATCGCGAACACGGTGGTGTAGCCACCGAGGGCCGCGGCGCGGGTGCCGGAGGCGACCGTCTCGGCGTCCTCCCGGCCGGGTTCCCGCAGGTGAGTGTGCAGGTCGACCAGGCCGGGGAGCAGGATCAGCCCGTCCGTGCCCAGCACGGTGGTGCCGGCGGGCAGTCCCCCGGCCCCGGCGTGCGTGGAGCCGGCCGGTCGCCAGGCGGCCACCACCCCGCCCGCGAGGACGACGTCGACAGGGTCCCCGCCGAGCGGGCGGACCCGCCGCAGGACCCAGGAGGTCCCCGTCGGCGTCCCCACCGGCGTCTCTCCCGGCGTCTCCGCCGCGGGCGTCGTCATGAGACCTCCCCGGAACCACCCAGCAGCAGGTACAGCACGGCCATCCGCACGCTCACCCCGTTCGCAACCTGTTCCACGACTGTCGACCGGGCGGAGTCGGCGACCCGGGAGGCGATCTCCATCCCGCGTACCATCGGGCCGGGATGCATCACCAGGGCGTGGCCGGGCAACATCTCCGCCCGGTCGGCATCCAGCCCGTAGCGCCGGCTGTACTCCCGTTCGGTCGGGAAGAAGGCCGCGGACATCCGCTCCCGCTGGACCCGCAGCATCATCACCACGTCGCTCTTGGGCAGCACGGCGTCGAGGTCGTACGACACCTCGACCGGCCACGAGGAGATCCCGAGGGGCAACAACGTCGGCGGGGCCACGACGGTCACCGTCGCGCCCAGCGTGGCGAGCAGCCACACGTTCGATCGCGCTACCCGGGAATGCAGCACGTCGCCGACGATGGTGACGGCGAGGCCGTCGATCCGGCCGAGCCGGCGGCGCATGGTGAAGGCGTCGAGCAGGGCCTGGGTCGGGTGCTCGTGGGTGCCGTCTCCCGCGTTCACCACGCTGCCGCGCACCCAGGAGGCCAGTCGGTGCGGCGCGCCGCTCGCGGCATGCCGGCAGACCACGGCGTCGGCGCCCATCGCCTCGAGGGTCTGCGCCGTGTCCTTCAGGCTTTCGCCCTTCGACACGCTTGACCCGCGCGCCGAAAAATTGATCACATCGGCCGACAGTCTCTTGGCGGCTACCTCGAAGGACGTGCGGGTGCGGGTGGAGTCTTCGAAGAACAGGTTGACGACGGTGCGGCCCCGCAGGGTCGGCAGTTTGCGCACCGACGCCTCGGCGACCCGCGCCATCCGTTCAGCGGTGTCCAGCACCAGCAGCGCGTCGTCCCGGTAGAGATCCTCGGTCGAGAGGAGATGGCGGTTCACACCCGTCCCCCGAACCCGGCTCGTGCTCCCCGCACGGCACTCCCCCCGATCATGGCTGGTTCCCGGGAAGCGCGCCGTCGGCGACGTCCCCCCCGGCGGCCGAGAGGATCAGTACGCCGTCGGCGCCGTCAATCTCCCGCAGCCGGACGGCCACCGACTCCCGGCGCGAGGTCGGCATGTTCTTCCCGACGTAGTCGGCGCGGATCGGCAGCTCGCGATGGCCCCGGTCGATCAGGACCGCGAGCTGGACGGCACGCGGCCGGCCGTAGGCGGCCAGGGCGTCCAGCGCCGCCCGCACCGTGCGCCCGGAGTAGAGGACGTCGTCGACGAGGATCACCACACGACTGTCGACACCACCCTCGGGAATGTCGGTCACCTCGAGGGGACGCACGCCGCGCAGTCGCAGATCGTCGCGGTACATGGTCGGGTCGAGGGAGCCAACCGGGAGACGCACCCCCTCGACGGCCTGCACCCGCTGTGCCAGCCGGTGCGCGAGAGGTACCCCTCGGGTGGGTACTCCGAGCAGGACGACCCCGGCGCCACCGGAGGTCTTCTCGAGAATCTGATGCGCCATCCGGCTGACGATCCGGGTGATGTCGTCTGCGGACAGTACTGCCCGGGCGGTGCCGGGACGGCGCGATGCGGGGTCGCTCGCGGCAGCCGGAGCCACGCGGCATCCCTCCTTCCCCGCCTCACGGGACGGTCCTTAAAGGAGTGGTCCCAGCGACGTTACCAGGGCCCTCAGGACGTGTGAGGGTCTCGCCTCCGGACGCCGACCGCCCCTGGCGCCCAGCGCGACGACGGGTCGCCCACCGGTCCGGACAGCGCGGGACGTTATTGCCGCGCCAACCACGCAGCATCATGTTGTCACTACTTGTCACTGGGTTCGACGCCGTCGCCACAGCGGTGACGGCACCCGGAAGTTCCCACCGCTCAGGCATAGGGCGCAACCAGAGGGCTACAGAAAGTGGTACAAAGAAAGAGGCGACACGACCCCCCCGGGTGTCGAGCGTCAACCCGGCGGGCACTACTATCGGTAACCGCCGGCGGCACGAGCCCCGGTTCCAACTGATCGACCACGACAGGAGTGGGCACTCCGATGTCCGACTATGCGAAGGCGCTCGGTGCTCGGCTGCGCGCGATACGCACCCAGCAGGGGCTCTCGCTTCATGGCGTCGAAGAGAAGTCGCACGGTCGGTGGAAAGCCGTCGTCGTGGGTTCCTACGAACGTGGGGACCGCGCCGTCACCGTGCAGCGCCTCTCCGAGCTCGCGGAATTCTACGGCGTTCCGGTGGGGGAGCTTCTTCCCGAGGGTTCCACCGTCGCTCCGCTGGAGCAGTCTCCCCGGATCGTCCTCGACCTCGAGCGTCTCTCCCAGGTTCCCAAGGAGCAGGGCGGTCCGCTCGCCCGGTACGCGGCGACCATTCAGAGCCAGCGCGGCGACTACAACGGCCGAGCGCTCTCGATCCGGTACGAGGACCTGCGCTCGCTCGCGGTGATCTACGACACCTCGCCGAGCAAGCTCACCGAGCAGCTCGTCTCTTGGGGCGTGCTGTCTCCGGAGCAGGGCGCGGACGCCGCGGCGACCGACGTCTAGCCTCGCTCCGGTACTGTGGTACCGGTACCGCGGTACCGGTACCACAGTCCGCCGGCTCGCATCCGCGCCACCCGCGGCACACGTATCCGGGGAAGGACCCGGTACGTCGCCTGGGCGACGTACCGGGAATGCCGATCCCGGTTCCCTCCCGGTAACCTGGCAGCAGGGTAACCGGGCAACCCGGCAACCGGGTAACCCCGGTAGACCGCCGCTACGACGGCTGGCCGGGAATGGAATCCACCGCCGATCCTCGTCCGGTCGACTCGGCCGTGGTGGCCGGGCTCTTCCCCTCGACCAGACTCGCGAGCAGCCCGTTGACGAACGCCGGCGACCGGTGGGTGGAGAGGTTCTTCGCCAGTTCCACGGCTTCGTCGATGGCGACCCGATCCGGGACGTCGGGACGCCAGAGCAGTTCCAGCACGGCGATCCGCAGAATGTTGCGGTCGACCGGCGGCATCCGCTCCAACATCCAACCCTCGGCGTACCGGACGATCCGCTCGTCGATCTCCCCGCGGTGCTCGATGACCCCCTCGACCAGCTCGACGGCGTATTCCGACACCGGTGGATCGGACTGGGCCAGCCGGGCAGCGAGGATCTCCGGCACGGCGCTCGCGCGCACGTCCGCTTCGTAGAGGATGTCCAGTGCCCGTTTACGGGCCTTGGACCTGGCGCTCAGCTCGTCACCCGGCCCAGGTACCGGCCGTCACGCGTGTCGACCTTGACCTTTTCCCCGCTGGTGATGAACAGCGGCACGTTGATGGTGGCGCCCGTCTCCAGGGTGGCCGGCTTCGTCCCGCCGGTCGAGCGATCGCCCTGCACCCCCGGGTCGGTCTGCGAAATGGTCAGCTCGACGCTGGCCGGCAGTTCGACGTAGAGCGGGGCGCCGTCGTGCAGCGCGACGGTGGCCACGGTGTTCTCCAGCATGTAGTCGGCCGTCCCGCCGACGACATCCGGCGGGATCGGGATCTGATCGTAGGACTCGCTGTCCATGAAGACGAAATCGGCACCGTCCCGGTAGAGGTAGGTCATCTCGCGGCGGTCGACGGTCGCGACGTCGACCTTGACCCCGGCGTTGAAGGTGCGGTCGACGACTTTCCCGGTGAGCACGTTCTTCAGGGTCGTGCGGACGAACGCCCCACCCTTACCCGGCTTGACATGCTGGAAGCCGACGACGTTCCACAACACCCCGTCGATGTCGAGCGTCATGCCGTTCTTCAGGTCGTTGGTGGTCGCCACTGCGCGCGTTCTCCGTTTCCATCGCCGTACGCCGACGGCGGGTGTGGTCGTTACCCGGACCCTCGTGCGAGGACCGCGGTGCTCTCTCCCCAGGCTCCCCAGGCCATCCCAGCCATCCCAGGCCGCTTCCCCATCCTCAGGCCGCTTCCGGACCCGCCACCGGGCGCGGACACCGGGCGCGGACGTGGCGGCGATCCTACAAACCGCCGCGACGAGTCTACCGATCCTCGGCGACGGTGGTGAACGCCGCGATCAGCAGGCCAGCATCCGGATTGTCCAGGATGACGGTGCGGCCCTGCGCCTCGAGGCCGACGAAACGCATCCGCCGTCCCCGCGCCTTCTTGTCGACCCGCATCGCGTCGAGCAGCGCCGCCCACCGGTCGCCCCGGTAGGTCACCGGCAGGCCGATGCGGGTCAGCAGCTCGCGGTGCCGGTCGGCGGTGGCATCGTCGAGGCCGACGACAAGCCGGGACAGCTCCGCCGCGAACACCATGCCCACCGAGATCGCCGCGCCGTGCCGCCAGCTGAAGTGCTCGACCTTCTCGATGGCATGACCGAGGGTGTGACCATAGTTGAGGATCTCCCGCCGGCCGTCCTCCCGCGGATCGCCGGAGACCACCTCGGCCTTGACCCGGATGGACCGCTCGATCAGCTCGGGCAGATGCGCGGTGCCGGTCGGATCGGCGTCGAGCAGATCGATGATCGCCGCGTCGGCGATGAAACCGGTCTTGACGACCTCGGCGAGCCCGGCGCGTACCTCGACGGCCGGCAGGGACTCCAGCGCCGCCAGATCGCACAGCACGCCGAGCGGCTGGTGGAACGCCCCGACCAGGTTCTTGCCCGCGTCGATGTCGATGCCGGTCTTCCCGCCGACCGCCGCGTCGACCATGCCGAGCACGGTGGTCGGCACCTGGACGACGTCCACCCCGCGCAGCCAGCTCGCGGCGACGAACCCGGCCAGGTCCGTCACGGTGCCGCCGCCGAGGCCGATCACCACGTCGTCCCGGGTGAAGCCGATCCGGCCGAGCACGTCCCAGCAGAAGCCGGCGATCCGCAGCTGCTTGGCCTCCTCGCCGCCGGGCACCTCGATGGCGTGCGCCTCCACGCCCGCGTTCTCCCGCAGGTCGGCGACGACGGCGTCCGCGGTGGCCCGCAACGCCCCGGGATGGATCACCGCGGCGCGGGTCCGCCCGGCGACGGCCTCGGCGAGCTCGCCGAGCAGGCCCGCCCCGAGCACGACGTCGTAGGGACGCCCGCCGCCCGGCCGTACCGGGATCCGCACGATGTCGGAGGCCTTCACCTGCATACTCACCGTCTGCCCCCTGCGGCGTCCGCCGCCTCGCCCGGTCCGCTGCCCGCCGTGAGCAGCGGGCCCAGTGCCGCCGCCACCTGGTCGGTCACCTCGTCCGGCTCGTGCCCCGCGGTGTCGATGACCACCGTCGCCACCTCGGCGTAGAGCGGCCGGCGTGCCCTGAGCAGGGCGGCGAGCCGCGTGCGGGGCCCCTCGACCAGCAGTGGACGGTCCCGGGCGAGGCCCACCCGCCGCACCGCGTCGGAAACTCCCACCTCAAGATAGACGACCCGGTGCCCGGCCAGCAGGGTCCGGGTCTCAGCGTCGAGCACCGCTCCCCCGCCAAGGGCCAGGACCCCCCGATGATCCGCGAGCGCGGCCGCCACCGCCCGGCGCTCGGCCAGCCGGAAGTACTCCTCACCATGATCGAGAAAGATGTCCGCGACGGTGGTGCCGAGCGCCGCCTCGATGTCGGCGTCGGTGTCGCGGAAACCCACCCCCCACCGCCGCGCCAGCTGGGTGCCCACCGTCGTCTTCCCCGCTCCGGGCGCTCCGACCAGCACCACCATCGGCCCCGTCCAGGCCATCGGCCCCGCCCACGCGTCCGTCGCCGGCTCCCCCACGATGATCCTCTGTCTTCGCCGCCTGCCGATTCCCGCCGCCGATCAGCGGATGACCAGGGACTTCAGGTACCCCTCGTAATTGCGCCGGGTCTCCTCCACCGAGTCCCCCCCGAACTTCTCCAGCGCCGCGCCGGCGAGCACGAGGGCGACCATCGCCTCCGTCACCACCCCGGCCGCGGGCACCGCGCACACGTCGGACCGCTGGTTGATCGCGACCGCCGCCTCGCCAGTGGACACGTCCACCGTGGACAACGGCCTGGTCAGCGAGGAGATCGGCTTCATCGCCACCCGCACGCGCAACGGCTCGCCCGTGGTCATGCCGCCCTCGACCCCGCCGGCCCGGGCAGTCGCCCGCCGCACCCGCCGGCCGCCGGCACCGGCCGGCTCGATCTCGTCGTGCGCCACGGAACCCCGCCGCCGCGCGGTGGTGAAACCGTCCCCGAACTCAACGCCCTTGATCGCCTGAATGCCCATCAGCTCGCCCGCGATCCGGGCGTCGAGGCGCCGGTCGCCGTGCACGTAGCTGCCGAGCCCGGGCGGGCAGCCATACGCCAGCACCTCGACGATGCCGCCGAGGGTGTCCGCGTCGGCGTGGGCTGCGTCGATCTCGGCGACCATCCGCACGCTGGTCGCCTGGTCGGCACAGCGGACCGGGTCCGCATCCACCGCCGCCAGCGACGTCGGGGCGGGCACCCCCGGGGGCACCTCGACCGCGCCGATCGCGACGACGTGCGAGATCACCTCGATGCCGTATGCCTGCCGCAGCAGCGCCTTGGCCGCGGTGCCGAGCGCGACCCGCGCGGCGGTCTCCCGGGCGCTGGCGCGCTCCAGCACGGGCCGGGCGTCGTCGAACCCGTACTTCTGCATGCCGGCGAGATCGGCGTGGCCGGGCCGGGGCCGGGTCAGCGGGGCTGCGCGGCTCAGGCCCGCCAGCGCCGCCGGATCGACCGGGTCGGGCGACATGACCCGCTCCCACTTGGGCCACTCGGTGTTGCGGACGACCACGCTGACCGGGCCGCCGAGAGTGACGCCGTGGCGGACTCCGCCGAGCAGCTCGACCTCGTCACGCTCGAAGCTCATCCGCGCGCCGCGACCGTGCCCGAGCCGGCGGCGGGCCAGCTCGGCGGAGATGTCGGAACTGGTTATCCGGATCCCGGCGGGCAGCCCCTCGACCGTCGCCACCAGGGCGGGACCATGAGACTCCCCCGCCGTCAGCCAACGCACCATGGCTCCAGTCTTTCACGCTCACCGCCCAGGTCACGACCGCGATCAGGCAGGACGACCGGAATCAAACGGAACTATCAGGATTAAATAGGACGATTGGGATTAAACAAAATAATATGGATCAAGTAGAATAACCGGGATCAGCCGGTGCGGCCGAGGACGGCGAGCAGCGTCCCGGCAAGCAGAAAGGGACCGTAGGCGATGCGGTCATGCCGGCCGACCCGGCCCGCCACCAGCAGCGCGCTTGCCCAGAGCCCCCCGAGGACGACGCCGGCGAACAGCCCGAACACCACACTCGGCCAGCCGAGCCAGCCGAGCGCACCGCCCAGCAGGCCGGACACCTTGACGTCGCCGCGCCCAAGTCCCGCCCTCGGCAGGCAATGCACCCCCAGGAAGATCATCCAGACGGCGGCGGCCGCCACCCCGGCGCGCAGCAGACGGTCGGGCTCGGCGGTGACCAGCGCGGCGAGGCCGAACAGCCCGGCAAGCACCGGATAGGACGGCAGTACCAGATGGTCGGGCAGGCGGTGCACCCGAAGATCGATCACGGCCAGCCAGACCCCGACGACCGCCAGGTACACATAGGCCGGCAACCAGCTCGGATGATCGTGCAGGGCGACGGTCACGGCCGTGGCGACCAGCACCGTCACGGCACCGAGCGCCACCGCCCCGGGCACCTCCCGGTGCGGGGCCTCCCCGGGCACTGCCGGCACGCCGGCCACGACCCGGCGACCGAACGGCAGGGCGGCGAGCGCCGGAAGGGCGATCAACACGCTGAGCGCGCCGCCCGGCACCACTCCCGGCACCGCTATCCGCCGGCAGGTCCGCCGCGGCCGCGGGGACCACTCCCCGCGAAACCATGGCCGGCCGGCACGCCGACCTCCACCGCCGGCACCGCCGGGGGCCTGTCCGCCTGCGCCCGCTCGTCCAGCGCGGCCTGGCCCGCGGCCAGCAGAACGCTGGCGGGAACCACCTGCCCGGTGAAATGCTCGACCTGCCCCACGGCCTGGGCGGCGAGGATCTCCAGGCCACCTGCGACCCGGGCACCGGCCCGGTAGGCCGCGGCGGCCAGCGCCGTGGGCCAGGGATGATAGAGCAGTTCTACGAGCTGACAGGCTGGCGACCACGGTCTGGTGGCGAGCCCGTCGGTCGCGCCGGCGGGCGTGGTGGAGATGACCAGATCCGGGCCGGCCGGCAGGCCGGCGGCCAGCAGATCCCAGGGCAGCGCGGTGACCTCGACGCCCAGCCGCGACCCGATCTCCGTCACCTCCGCCTCGGCGGCGGGCCGGCGGGCGACGACGCCGAGGCGGGTGCAGCCCGCCGCGGCGACCGCCGCGACCGCGGCGCGGGCCGTGCCACCGGCACCGAGTACGAGCGGCTGGCACGGGACCGCGCCGCGCATCACCCGGCGCAGCGCCATGCTGATGCCGTCCACGTCGGTGTTGTAGCCACGCAACCGACCGGCGGGCCCAACGACGACCGTGTTGACGGCGCCGATGACCGCCGCCGTCGCGTCCACCTCGTCGAGCAGGTCGAGCGCGACGGTCTTGAGCGGCATGGTCAGGGACAGCCCGACCCAGTCCGGATCCGTGCGGACCCGGGTGAGTATCGCGGCGAGCCCGGTCTCGTCGCAGTGCACGGCGGTGTACGTCACCGCGAGACCGAGCCTGGCGTAGGCGGCGGCATGCAGCACCGGGGAGAGCGAATGGCCCACCGGTGCCCCGAGCACGGCGGCGCGGGCGGGGCTCGACGACGACGCGGTAGCCGCGACGGTCGCCGACGGTTCCACGGGCCGACGATGGCACTCAGGGGGCCGGCTGCGGGCCGGGGCCGTGCCGACGGGAACGATCTCCGGCACTACCGGGCCCTCCTCATGCTCGCGGCCTCATGCTCGCGGCTTCCCTCGCACTACTCACGGCCCCCTTCACGCCGGTACTGGGCCTCTGCCTGCTCCCACTCCCGCTCCGTGGTGGCGAAGACCGTCACCTTGCTCTGCGGCATGGAGACGAAATAAAACCACGATCCGTCGGCCGGTTCCAGCGCCGACCGCAGCGCCCAGACGCCGGGGTTGGAGATTGCGCCCGGCGGCAACCCTTTCACGGCCCGTGTGTTGTACGGGTTGTTCTGAGAGAGTTGTTCCCTGGTCAACGGCCCCTCGTACCCGTCCGTGGCGTAGCGAGTGGTCGAGTCCATGTCGAGCCGGCCGAATCTCCCCGACGTGTCCTTGAGCCGATTGTAGATCACCCGGGCCACCTTCGGACCCTCGTCGCGGTTGGCCACCTCCTTCTCGATGATCGAGGCGATGGTGACGATGTCCTTCGGCAGGACCCCGATCGCGGCGGCCCTGCCCTCCAGATCGATCGCCGCGGTCTCCCGCTTGAAGCGGTCGACGAAGGAGCGCAGCAGCTGCTCGGGCGTGGCCCCGGGCACGAGGTCGTAGGTGGACGGGAAAAGATAGCCCTCCAGCAGGTTCGGCGGCGCGTAGGACGGCAGGCCCAGCTGGGTGGGGTTCTTCGCGATCGCCTCCAGGTCTGCCATCGACGTGCCCGGGAGGCGTTCATGCAGTGCCGTGAGAACCTCACGGACGGTCATGCCCTCCTTGATGACGAACTTGAACGGCGCGGACGAGGCCGGGTCGAGCAGGGCCTCGAGCGCCGCGGCGGCGCTCATCCTGGTGTGCAGACGGTAGGTGCCCGGCTGGATGCCCAGCGACTTCGGGTTCGCGGCGGCGGCCTTGACAAACGCGGCGACACTCGCGGTCACGTTCGCGTCGTGCAGCTCCCCGGCGATCTCGCGAGTGCTCGCCCCGGCCGGGATCTGGACCACCGCGATGCCCTCGCCGGAGCCGGAGTAGTCGGCGGGCTCGCCCGTCGAGATGTGCCCGACGACCTTCCCCACCCCGTAGATCCCCAGTCCCAGCAGGGCGGCGACCACGACGAGCACCGCGATGAGCTTCGGCAGCGCGCGACCGCGCCGGCCGCCATCGGGATCGGGCTCGTCCCAGCCGCCGCCGTCGTCCCAGGCGCGGTGGTCCCAGTCGACCCCGGCACGGTCGTCCGGGTACTGATCGTCGGCGTAGCGATCAGCCGAGTAACGATCATCCAGGTAACGATCATCGCGCTGGCGGGCCCGACGGCGACGCGAGTAGGGGTCCTCGTCGAGTATCTCGTCGAGGTCGCCGCCGGTCACCTCTCGCCCGACGGCGGGACGGCACCGCCCGGGGCCCGGGGGTCGTCTCCCGGAGCCCGGACCACGCCGTCCGGACCCGTGACCGGGGCGGCACACCCGATCGCGCCAGGCGCGCCGCTCCCCCGGCGGCTGTCCAGGTCGTGCTGCAGGATCTGCACGGCTGCCTCCTGATCCACGAGACTCCGGCGGGCACGCGAACGAACGCCACGCTCGGCCATCCTGCGATGAGCCGCAACCGTGGTGAGCCGCTCGTCCACAAAACGCACGGGGACGGGTGCGATCCGCTCGGCGAGTACCTCGGCGTACTGCCGCACCAGCCGGACCGCCCGGCCTTCCTGCCCGGACATCTGTCTGGGCAGGCCGACCACGACCTCTACAGCCTGCCGCTCCCGGACGATGAGGACAAGCCGATCGATGTCCGCATTGCCCCGTCTATCCCTGGCCAGGGTAGTCACCGGAACCGCGAGCACGCCGCCGGGGTCGCTAGCGGCGACCCCGACCCGCACCGAGCCGACGTCGACCCCGATCCGCACCCCGGGCCGGGAGCCCGAGCCGCTCACCGCGAGGCGTGCTCGGCCACCAGCCCCCGCAGCCTGGCAAACACCGCCGGCACCAGCTGTGGGCCCCCCCCGCCGCCCTGGGCCACGTCCGGCTTGCCGCCGCCCTTGCCACCCAGGCTCGCCCAGGACTGCCGCACCAGGTCACCGGCGCGCAGCCCCCGGCCGCGCGCGGCGTCGTCGGTCACCACAACGA
>NZ_CDWRCK010000116.1:0-12599 GCF_977927595.1 Frankia sp. CcWB3 | reverse complement strand
GTCCGGGATCGCTCGCCGATTGCGGACGTCGTGGCCGAGCATGTACAGCTGCGTCCGGCGGGGCGTAACGAGCTCGTCGGGCTGTGCCCGTTCCATGACGAGAAGTCACCCTCCTTCTACGTCAATGCGGCAACCGGCCTGTTCCACTGTTTCGGATGCCAGCAGGGTGGCGACGTCTACTCCTTCGTGCGGGAGATCGACGGGCTGACCTTCCGGGAGGCGGCGGAACGCCTGGCGCGTCGGGCCGGGGTGACGCTGGCCTACGAGGGCGGTGGAACCACCGGCCGTACGGTGTCCAGCCAGCGGCAGCGGCTGCTGGAGGCGCACCGGGTGGCCGCCGAGTTTTACGCCGAGCAGCTAGGGTCGCAGGCCTCCGCGCGCGCCGGCTGGGACTTCCTCGCCGCGCGGGGATTCGATCTTACCGCGGCGGCGCGCTTCGAGGTCGGCTACGCCCCGACCGGCTGGGACACCCTCACCCGGCATCTGCTCGCCCGGCGCTTCACCGGCGAGGAGCTGGTGCTCGGGGGGCTGGCCAAACAGGGCGCCCGCGGGGGCCTGATCGACCGTTTCCATCATCGGCTGATGTGGCCGATCAAGGATCTCGCCGGTGAGGTGGTCGGCTTCGGTGGGCGACGCCTCGCCGAGGAGGACGCCTCGAACGCCGGGCCGAAGTACCTCAACACGCCGGACACGCCGTTGTTCAAGAAGGCGAACCTGCTCTACGGCGCCGACCTCGCCCGCCGTGACATCGCCCGGCGGTACCAGGTCGTGGTGGTCGAAGGTTATACCGACGTCATGGCCTGCCATCTCGCCGGGGTCACCACGGCCGTGGCGACCTGTGGCACCGCCTTCGGCTCCGAGCACGTCGCGGTGGTCCGCCGGCTGCTCATGGACTCCGACGAGCGTCGCGGTGAGGTGATTTTCACGTTCGACGGCGACGCGGCCGGGCAGAAGGCGGCGCTACGCGCCTTCGAGCACGAGGAGCGTTTCGCCACCCAGACCTTCGTGGCGGTGGAATCCTCCGGCCGCGACCCCTGCGAGCTGTGGATGAGCGGTGGCGACGGCGCCGTGCGGGATCTGGTGGCCAGCCGGGTGCCGCTGGTCGAGTTCGCAATCTGCGGGGTGCTCGACCGCTACGACCTCAACACCACCGAGGGCCGGCTCGCCGCCTTGGACGCCGCCGCGCCGCTGGTCAACCGGCTCAAGGACGCCGCGTTGCGGCACCGGTACGCGGTGAACCTGGACCGCTGGCTGGGTTTTCTCGACGAGCGGTTCGTGGTGGGCCGGGTGGCCGAGCACCGGTCGCGGCAGGGGGGCGAGCGGGCTGGCGCCCGTTCCGCGCCGATGCGCCGGCACGGGGCGGGGGCCGATGACGCGGCGGTCATCGTGGAGCGTGAGGCGCTCAAGCTGGCCGTTCAGTATCCCGGGCTTGCGGGCCCGATGTTCGACACGCTGGCTTCGGAGATGTTCGCTGTTCCCGCGCACCGTGCCGTCCATGACCTCATCGCCGAGGCCGGTGGGGTGTGCGCGGGGCTGGCGAGGTCCGGTGAGGTCACCACCTGGGTGACCGAGCTGACCGCGGCGGCTCCGGAGGAGGAGCTGCGACGCTTCGTTACTGCCCTCGCAGTGGAGAGGGTGCTGTGCGACCACGATGTGGATGATCGTTATGTCGACGAACAGATGTCGCGGGTACAGGAGTTGCATGTGACCCGTCGGATCACGGACCTGAAGTCGCGTGTGCAGCGGCTCAACGGGGTGACCGACGCCGAGGCCCTCCGCCGTGCATTCGGCGAGCTGATTGCTTTGGAGCAGCACAAGCATCAACTCCGGGAGCGGGGCGTAGGTGCCGCGTAACCTGGGTCGATCCCGAGAAGGAAGTGACGAGATTCCGCCCATGAGTCCTACCGTCCTACCCCGCGAAGCCCAGGTGGACGAGGTCAAGGACCTCATCACCCGGGGCAAGGAGATCGGGTTCCTCACCACCGAGGATGTCACGGTCGCCATCCAGGCCGCGGAGCTGCCCCCGGAGCAGGCCGAGACGGTGCTGCAGGTGCTGAACGACGAGGGCATCGAGGTACTCGAGGCGGGAGGTGAGAGCCCCGACGAGGCGGATCTGCTGGCCCGCCGTCGCCGCGAGGAGGAGGAGCTCGCCCTCAAGGCGCCGACTTCCGACCCGGTGCGCATGTACCTCAAGGAGATCGGCAAGGTCCCCCTGCTCACCGCCGAGGAGGAGGTCGATCTCGCCAAGCGGATCGAGGCGGGGCTGTTCGCCTCCGAGAAGCTGGCGGTGGCCACCAAGAAAACTTCCCCGCAGATGCGGCGGGACCTCGAGGCCATCGAACGCGACGGGCAGATCGCCAAGCGCAAGCTGGTTGAGGCGAACCTGCGTCTCGTCGTCTCGATCGCCAAGCGGTACGTCGGGCGCGGCATGCTGTTCCTGGACCTCATCCAGGAGGGCAACCTCGGCCTGATCCGGGCGGTCGAGAAGTTCGACTACACCAAGGGCTACAAGTTCTCGACCTATGCCACCTGGTGGATCCGGCAGGCGATCACGCGGGCCATCGCCGACCAGGCACGCACCATCCGTATCCCGGTGCACATGGTCGAGACCATCAACAAGCTGATCCGCATCCAGCGGCAGCTCCTGCAGGACCTCGGCCGGGAGCCGAGTCCGGAGGAGATCGCCAAGGAGATGGATCTCACTCCGGACAAGGTGCGTGAGATCCTCAAGGTCTCACAGGAGCCGGTGTCGCTGGAGACCCCCATCGGTGAGGAGGAGGACTCCCACCTCGGGGACTTCATCGAGGACTGCGACGCCGTCGTCCCGGTAGACGCGGCTAGCTTCATCCTGCTTCAGGAGCAGCTCGACTCGGTCCTGCACACCCTGTCCGACCGGGAGAAGAAGGTCATCCAGCTGCGCTTCGGGCTCACTGACGGGCACCCGCGTACGTTGGAGGAGGTCGGGCGCGAGTTTGGGGTCACCCGGGAGCGCATCCGCCAGATCGAGTCGAAGACGCTGTCCAAGCTTCGGCACCCCTCCCGGTCGCAGAAGCTGCGCGACTACCTGGAGTAGGAGCGGCCGGCAACCATTTCCGGCTGTTGACTGCCGATAGTGTTATGGTTACCTCTGGTCGATGTTTGATATTCGTATCGGGTTCGGTATCGGGGTTTACTGACCTGTGTGTCGCGTCGCGTGAGGATCAGTCCGATCCGTTCGATGCATTTTTCATGATCAGGCGGGTTCCTCGATGACCGTCCGGATCATTCAGGCCCGGGATGGACGCTCTCGTCGTGATCCGGATCCGGGAGTCACGCCGATCCGGTGGGAGTATTGACCCGTGTCGCCCCCCGCCGGGTTCCGGCACCCGTGGGCTGGACCGGGATGTCCCGGCCCTCGCTGCTCGGTAGCCGTCCGGTCAGGGCGGTGAAAACCGTGCGGAGGTAGTCGTCGGGCCGGGTGGCGGCCTCGGCCCACTCCGCGGCGCGCCGGCCGACGCGGGCCAGTCGCGCTCGGTCGGCGAGCATGCCGTGCAGGACGTCCGCCAGCGCCTGCGCCGACTCGTCCATCGGCGTCTGCCCGGTCACGCCGTCCTGGTAGGCGTCGTGGCTACCGCCTGAGGCGGGTCCGATCACCGCGCACCCGGCGAGCTGCGCCTCGAGCAGCACGATGCCGTAACCCTCGCCGCTGATCCGTGGCCCGCGCGAGCGGGTGCGGGTGCACAGCGCGAACAGGTCGGCGGTGGCGTAGAGACGTGCCAACGCGTCGTCGGCCGGGGACTCGTGCAGCTCGGTGTCGGGGTGCGCGGACACCAGCTCGTGCAGGGCCCCGGGTGCCGGGCCCTGCCCGGCGAACACCAGCCGGACCGGGCCGAGAGTGGCCCGGACGGACTCCACGGCCTCCAGCAGGACCCCCGCACCCTTGCCCACCCAGTCACTGAGCCGGAACACGCTCAGCATGGTCGGTACCGGGGACAACGGCCGGCGGCGGCTCGCCTCGGCCAGCAGGGTCGCCCGCCACGTCGGTGAGATGCCCGGCCGGAGGATGGGCGCCAGCCCCAGCGTCGACAGCGCGCCGGCGCTGTAGGAACTGATCGTGACCGGGCGCAGGAGCGGGTCGGCGCGCAGGATCGCGCGGTCGGTGCGGCGCATGCCCCAGATGTCGGTGCCGTAGAGCAGCACTGGGCCGAGGCGGGCCCGGGACAGTCGGACGGCTGCCGCCGCGACGGGGATGAGGTTGGCGTGCCCGGCGACCACACTGTCGGCCTGGCCGAAGCGGCGCGCCGCAGCGAGCGCGCGCGACGCGAAGCGCGCCCTGATCGCCGGGGTCAGCTCGACGCCTGGCTCCAGCATGTCGACCCGCAGGAGATCGGCCCCACCGGCCCGCAGTGTCTCCTCGACCGTCGAAAGATAACGCTCGATCCCACCACCGAGGCCGCGGGAACTGCTCAGCAGCAGAACCCGGGCAGGTCGATCGGTGAGGGAGGCGGTCGGGGCGGTGGATCGGCGCGAGATCTGCACGGAGAGTGATTTTAATATTTCTCCAGGTGCTAGTCCTGTGTTGTGGAGCGTGTCATAGTAACGTTTCGAGTTCTCTTGACTGCCTGTAGCTTCTCCGATGATGGCGACAAGGGGTCGTGTATGGAAGCCGATCTGCGGTACCGCAACGGTGGTAACCCGCCTCTCCTCGATCTGATCGACATACCGGCGGGTAAGGCGCTGGACTGTGGGTGCGGAGCCGGGGACAACGCGCGGCTGCTGAGGGCCCGGGGCTGGCGGGTGACGGGGGTGACGATTGATCCGTCCGAGCGGGCCGCCGCCGCGGCCGAGTGCGACCACGTCGAACTTGCTGATCTGAGCGCCGGGCTGCCCTTCGTCCCCGACGGGAGTCACCAGCTCGTGCTGCTTTCCCACATCCTCGAGCACCTGGCGGATCCGGTGCCGTTGCTCGTCGAGGCCCGGCGGGCGCTGGCACCCGGCGGCCGGGTCCTGGTAGCGCTGCCGAACGTGCTGCACTACCGGCAGCGCGCGCTGTTCCTGCGGGGTCGGTTCGAGTACACCGAGACCGGTCTCATGGACGCTACCCACCTGCGATTTTACACCGTCGACTCGGCACGGCGGCTGTTGGAGGACAACGGACTGCGCATCGTCGCCACCGCCACCACCGGTGGTCTGCCGTGGTGGCGCACCCGTGAGCTGCTCCCCGGGGACCTGGTGCGGCGGTGGGATCGCCGCGTGCTGGACCGGTGGCCGAACATGTTCGCCTGGCAGGCGCTGTTCCTCGCGGCGCCACAGGCGACGCGCCGGACCGGCGCCCCCGGCGTTGCCGTGATGCGGCAACGGTCCGCGCCTGGTGGCCGGCCCGGCTACGGCCAGCTTGTCCAGTGAGCGGCGCGCGGCTCGTCGTCACGTGCCTCTCCCGGCGGGGGAAGCATCGAGAGACCGTCCAGCAGGCCGTGGAGGACGAGGGCCGAGGTTCGGGTACCGTGCCCGAGGAGCATGTCCAGGGCGACGGCGCGGGGTAGCACGACGACCGCCGTCGCCAGGGCGATCAAGGCGGCCCGGGCCCGCCATCCGCGGACCCGGGCGAACCAGAGCCGGTTGCGCACCCCGTAATAGGCGTCGCCACGCCGGGGGACGGTCGTGCTCCCGATGTGCCGTGCACGGTGCGGACTGACCACGACGCTCCATCCGGCTTCCCGGACGCGGTAACAGAAGTCGACATCCTCGAACCCGAGGTAGTAACGGCCGTCCAGGGGGATCCGCCGCAGGCAGTCCGCCTTGACGAACATGATCGTGCCTGCGACCCAGTCGGCCTCCAGGGGTCGGTCGCCGGGGGGGCGCCGGGCCTTCGGTGCCGCCAGGACCGGGCTCAGCCGCGCCGGGCCCGAGCGCCGACCGTCGTCGTCGACCAGGGTGGGAGCGACCACGCCGATATTCGTCCCGGCCAGCAGCTCCAGGCAGGCGCGCAGCGCCGGGTCCGGGATCCTGACGTGGTTGCCGATCAGGAGATAGGCCTGCGCGGCGGGGTAGCCGTGGCTGGCGAGCCGGAAGCCTCCGCCGAGACCGAGGTCGCGGGGCGGCAGGATCCAGGCGACCGAGGCCGGCAGGTGGTCGGGTCGGTCCGACCGGTCGTTCGCGACCACCGCCACTTGGGCGATGACGGGGCTGCCGTCGAGCCACCTCGCAAGCTCCACGGTCGGCCGGTGTGGACCCCAGTGGACGATCACCGCCACGGTCTTAATCGGACCCCCTGCGTCGCTCGGGTAGAGCATCCGGTCCGGCGGGCGACGAGCCTCCACGGCTCGGAATGAGTACCGAGGGTAACAGGAATGCCTCTGCATGTAACGGTGAGTGAGATGCGGGATGCTGGCGTGACCCGCCGACGATACTGCGTGCTCCATGATTCGGTGTGCTCCACGATTCGGTCCAAATCATTCACCGGCCATGGTGGGAGGCGCCCCCGCCAGCGTCCTGCGCCGGGGTCCGGACATATGACGGGGACCGCCATGCCCGGTGAGCTGGAGAATGTCGTGGTTTCCGGATATCGGACCGCATATGGAGCACTGTTTAGTCGTCTCGATGAGTTGAAGGTTGGGGATCCCCTCCCCGTCGAGGTGCGAGACCGTTACTACACGTATCGCGCCGCCGAATCTGAGATGGTAGCCCCGACTCGGTTCGACGTCGCCTGTCCGGTGTCCGGGGAACTTGGTGAGGTGCCGGGCAAGGAGCTGATTACTGTAGGCTCTCCGCCCCTGACGGGGGATTTCCCGGAATGGACACGGTGTGGTCCCGGGTGGCAACGGTTTGGATTTCGCCGGTGCCCTTCATGGTGATTAGTATCCCCGGCGGTTGGCCAACGACGGTGTCGGCGGCCACGGGCCGAGCCGATGCCGGTGGAAAGTCGGGCATCGGATACCCTGCGAACTGGCGCACGTTACGCTCGGATAGCGCGGGGATAAACCAGACGCGTGATGCCGGCGGTGGTGGCGCCGTGGGCGGCCATCCTCGACCGGCTGCGGCGGCTTGCTCAAGGACGCAGCTCGCTCAAGGACATTGCGGGATCGGCTTCGGGGGAATTCGATGAATGGGCGGGATCGGATACGGCGTGGCTCGACGATCCGGCACGGCGGTGCGGGCCGCCCGTCGGGTGGCCACCGGTGGTTGCGCCACGAGGTCGGGGCGGGGACGGCTGTCCCCGGGAGCACGCGGACCGGCGATGTCGGTCCGCGTGCTCGTCCAAGTCATGGATGCGTTGCGGGTGGAGCGACGATGGTCCGGTCAGTGCTGTTCCAGTCAATGCTGCCCCGGTCGATGCTGGTCCGGCCGCTCTCGGGGGTCGCCGCCCTGATGGGGGGTGCGCTCGGTCTGTTTCTGGGACTGCTCTGTCTCATCGGCGGATGGGGCGGGCCCGTGCCGTCGCCGGTCGCGTTGTCGTGCGTGGTGCTCGCGGCCGCGGCGTTGTCGATCGCGGTGGCGATCCTCGCCGCGGCGGTCCGGCCGGGTCCGAACGGTCTGGCCGATGCGAACGGTCTGGCCGGTCCAGCCGGTCCAGCCGGCCCGGACATCCGGTCGTGGGATCCCCGGGGAGGCGTTGGCCGTGCGTGGCCGTGGCGCGGCGTGGTGGACGAGCTGACCGGGCTGCCGGGCCGACGGTACTTCCTCGACGTCGCCAGCCGTTGTCTCGCGGGCGGTGAGCACCGGGCGCGCGGCGCAACGTCCGTGTCGGTGCTGCTCATCGATCTCGATCGGATGCGCGATGTCAACGGGGCGCTCGGGCATGAGTATGGGGACCGCCTGCTCGCCACGGTGGGTCGCCGGCTGCGCGGGGCGCTGCCCGGATCGGATCTGCTCGCCCGGGTGGACGGCAACGCGTTCGCTGTGCTGTTGCGCGGCGCTGACGTGGCCCGGGCCGAACAGGTCGCTCGGCGGTTGCGGGAGGTGCTGGAACTGCCCGTTCCGCTCGCGGGAACTCCGGTGCGGCCCGAGGCGAGCGTGGGGATCGCCCATGCCCCCGAGCACGGCCGTGGCGCGCTGGAGCTCTTTCGTCATGCAGAGGAGGCGATGTACCTGGCGAAGGGGGGCCGTCACGGGCAGACCGTCTACGCCCGCGATCATCCACCGATCAACCGGGCCCGCCTGCTGCTGCGGGCCGAGGTGCGTCATGCGCTGGACTCCGGCCAGATCGAACTGAGTTACCAGCCCAAGGCGGATCTGCGCAGTGGTCGGATCAGCGGTGTGGAAGCCCTCGTCCGCTGGCGTCATCCGGTCGACGGCGTGCGGCCGCCCGACGCCTTCTTGGCGGAGATCGAACGCGCCGGGTTGATGCCGAAGCTCACCGTGCAGGTCCTTGACCAGGCCCTGGCCGACTGCGCGCGCTGGCACGGCCGGGGTGCCCCGCTCGCGGTATCGGTGAACGTCCCCGCGTCGGTCATCGTCGACTGCGCCTTCGTCGGCGTGGTGCGGGCCGCGCTCGCCCGGCACCGGCTCCCGCCCTCGGCGCTCGTCATCGAGGTCACCGAGGACTCCCTCATCGTGGCGCGGGAGCTGGCACAGGGAACCCTGGCGGGGCTGCGCCGGTTCGGTGTGCGGGTCAGCCTGGACGACTACGGCACCGGGTTCTGTTCGCTGTCGTACCTGCGCGAACTGCCGGCCGACGAGGTGAAGCTGGACCGGACCTTCCTGCGTGACCTCGACCGCGATCCGGCCGCGGCCGAGATCGTGCGGTCCACGGTCTCCCTGGCGCATGCGCTGCGGTTACGGATTGTCGCCGAGGGGGTCGAAACGCAGCGTTCCTGGGCCTCTCTCGCCGCCTGGCAGTGTGACGAGGTCCAGGGATACTTCGTGTCACGTCCGATGGCCGGGGAACGAGTCGTCGGCTGGTTGCGGGAATGGGGTAGCCGGCTTGCCGTCCATCCCGGGACCGCGCCGCGCGCCGTGGCGGGACCGGTCGACACCTGCGCGGCACAGTCCCCGGTCTCCCCGATCGTGGCACCGGCGGTCGAGGCCGTCGTGGCCACGCGTCCGTCGGCGGCGGGACCGGCAGCCCGGCGGGCGGTCGGGCGCCGGGCTGCCGGCCGACCTTGCGGCCTCCTGATGGCGGTCGACGGCGTGGCGGTCGCACCGGGCCCGTGATGGCGGTCCGATTCGGGGGTCCGGGCGCCGCCGGCACCAGGACCGTGACGTCCCTGATCCCGGGGATCAGGGTTCGGGCCCATCCCCGCCGGCTGCGGCGTCCAGCCGTAGCGTGAGCGCGGCGACGGCGGCGATCTGCCCTGCGTCCTCGCCCGGGGCGCCGGCCACGATGCCCTCGCAGATGTCGCGGTACATGGCCGGGTAGCTGTCGAGCCGGTTGACTCGCCGCCGCAGGATGCGGGACCCGGCCTCCGCGGTGTACTGCGAACCGTCGACGATGGTGGCCGTCACACCGTTCGCGCGCAGCTGGGACTGTTCCCGCAGACCGTGCCGGCTGCCCCCGGCACTGGTCAGCACGAGCGAGAGGACCGCGTCGTTCTCCAGCTCGACGTACACCGTGAAGGTGTCCGTGCGGGAGCGGGCCACCGTGCTCCGGCGGACCGGCGCGAAGTCGTTGAGCCAGAGGAAGTGGTCGATCCAGTGGCAGCCGTTACTGACCAGCCGGGTGCGTGAGGACGGCCAGCGGTACCAGTGCCGGCGGGGAAGCGGTTCCTCGTACACCACGGCACTGTAGATCAGCGGCTCGTTGCCGTCGGCTAGGCGCAGGTCGGAGCGCAGCCAGGCGTTCATCGGGCTGTGGCGTCGCTGGAAGCAGGCGAACAGGCGCCCGCCGGCGTGAAGGAGTTTCACCAGCCGGTCGAGATCGTCCTCTGTGGTGACAACGGGCTTCTCGACGACGGCCACTGAGCCGAGCCGCAGCGCCTCCCGGGCCAGCGGCGCGTGCGTGTGGTGGTAGCCCGCGATGAGGACGACGTCGGCCCGCTCCCCGTCCCGGAGCAGCGCCGCGGTGTCCCAGGAACATCGGTCCGGTCGCCGGGCGCCCAGCTGGACGGGGTCGATCTCATGCACACCGACGAGGTCGAGGTGATCACGGACGTGCGGGACGATTTGTGTCTTGGCATAGTGTCCCAACCCGAACAGGACAGCGGTGGGTCGTCCGGACGCGGGCGGCGGGCCATGGCGCGGGGTGCTCTCCGTGATCGGACTGATCCCGGCGAGTGGGCGATCCCCGGGTCGGGCCCCGGTCCACTCGGTTGCGAGCCAGGCGACGAGACGGTCGACGGCACCGGGATCCACCGGTGCTCCCGACATCGGAGACCAGCCGATGAGCGTGTCGTCCACGACCGGCAACGCGGTCGCCGGCCGGGCCCGGTAGACGATCGCGGATCGCGGTGGTGGCGGATCGGGGCTGACGAAGCCGAGTGGGTCGGCGGGAGCGGGAGCGCCGGTGGGGCCGGGCGGCCCGACCGGGCGGACGAGGTCCTGATGCAGGACGATGCGTTCCATGCACGCCGGGTGGCAGGGGGCGACGAAAGCGACGGTCGTTCCCGTCCGCGAAGCCGCCCCACCAGCGGGTGGGACGGCTTCGACCAGGGTGCCCAGGCCCACGCCGAAGTAACGCTGGTTGCGGTCGCGTTCCCGCAGCCGGCTGGCCGTTTTGCGGGCGACCGCGCGGATGCCGAACTCGCGGGTGTAGGCGGCGAGGGCCCGGCCGCTGCCCGCCCTGACGAAGAACTGACCGTCCACGGGAAACAGCGTCACCCAGGTGTCCGGGCGGATCCGGCAGTGGCCGGGCAGGGGGGTCTCGTCGAGGAAGCCGGCCAGCCACCGGTTCCCGATCAGGATGTTCATCCCGGTGCCGGGGTCCGGTCGACCGGGACATCCGCGAGGCCTGCCGGGCCTGCGGGGTCCGTAGGCGCGGCCGCCAGTGGCTCGTGACACGCCTCCGCCAGCAGGGCCATCGGCCGTGACAACGTCTCTTCGATCATCCGCGCGCAGTTCTCGAACGCCTCCCGACCGCCGTCGAGGGGGTCGGCCAGGTCGTCGAGGGCGGCCGGTAGCGCGCGGCCGGCGGCCCGGATCCGCCAGGCCGTGGTGGCGAGGTACTCCCCGGCCACCCGTGCCCCGCCCGGGGGGATGTCGGCGGGGCGGACTCCGGAGGTCAACCGTCCGAACTCGCGCAGGGTGAAGGTACGGCGCATGGCCCGCGGCACAAGGCCCACCACCGTCGAGCGGTGTGCGCGGGTCGCGCACAGCACCAGATCGCTGGCCTGGACCAGGTCCGCTGTCAGCAACCTTGCCCGGAAGCCGGACGGGTCGAGCCCTCGCGATGCCAGGATCGCCGCGGCCTGGGGATACATCGCCTCACCTGCCCGGGCGCATACTCCCGCGCTGCTCACCAGAAGATCCCCGGCGGGGCCGGGTGGATGCCATCCCTCGGACGAGGGCTCGTTACCCCCGGTCCCGCCGGATGCCGGCGCGCCGGCCGCGCCGAGGCCGATCCGGTCCAGCGCGGCGCTGAACCGGGCGGCGGCGAGATGCTCGGCCAGGGGCGAGCGGCAGACGTTGCCGGTACACACCATCAGTACCGCCCACGGTCGTTGCCGCACTGCCACTCCTTCCTCCGCCATCCCTTCCTCCTCTCTCCGCCGGGGCCGGCGGACTGCGGACCAGCTCAGCGTGACCGCTAGGGCTCGTTCCGGCGCCAGTAGACGCAGGTCCAGTCGACTTCGATGATCGGCTCGGTCACCCCGTGGGCGGCCCGGTAGTCCTCGACCGCCGCCCGGCAGCCGGGAACGGCTCCATAGTCGTCGACGATGCAGAAGCCGCCGTCGGAGAGCTTCGGGTAAAGCGCCGTCAGCGCGTCGGTGGTGCTCTCGTACATGTCGCCGTCGAGGCGCAGGACCGCGAGGCGCTCGATGGGCGCGGTGGGCAGGGTGTCCCGGAACCAGCCGCGCAGGAAGCGGACCTGATCGTCGAGCAGGCCGTAGCGGCGGAAGTTGTCCCGCACCTGCTCGAGGGACACCGACAGCTCCGCGTACTCGTGGTGGCGGTCGCCGGTGTCGGCGGCGTAGCGCCCCGGATTGGGCGCGGGCAGGCCGGCGAACGAGTCGGCGACCCAGACCGTGCGGTCGGGGACGCCGTAGGCGGCGAGCACCCCGCGCATGAGGATGCACGCGCCGCCCCGCCAGACCCCGGTCTCGATGAGGTCGCCTGGGACGCCGTCGACGATGACTCGTTCGGTGCACTCCTGGAGGTTGCGCATCCGGTGGTCGCCGGTCATCGTGAGCGCCAGCCGCGGCCAGTGCCGGCCGTCGGTCCGGGCGCCCGGTGCGCTCCTCTTGACGATTTCCATTCCCTGGCTGCGGAAGGCTCGTACCAGCATCCTCTTCGCGCCGGTGCGCGGCTCCCACGCACCGCCGTCCCGACCATCCCAGAGAGAGCAGGTCAGCGTCGTGCGAAGCAGATCGAGATACCGCACCGAGGTATCGGAAAGGTCGTGACGGGCGACGGTCGGGTCGTGCGGGGCAACGGTCGGCGTCGTGGTCATCATGGCTCCTGATGAGAGGGGTGAGCGCGGAAAGGGGATGGGGCCGGGGGCCGTCGGGCTCCGTTCGCTATTGGGT
>NZ_CDWRCK010000115.1:0-12944 GCF_977927595.1 Frankia sp. CcWB3 | reverse complement strand
GCCAACCCCCGGCGCCGGTGCGGGAACACCGGGCGGCTCGAGCGCCGGCGCCGGTGCGGTCGTTGGCTTGGAGGCGCCCGCCCGCCCCGGTCCGCGGGCGGGGACATGCCGGCGACGAAGGACGGCCTCGGTAGACAGAGCGACCTCGCGATCGGCGGGATCGACGGGCGACCCACGCGGGACGGTGCCCCGAAAGTCGGAGCGGGCGGTGTTCTACGACGTGTCGGAGTCTAGCCGCCGCGGCGCTGCGTACGCGCGTCGACCGCGCCCGGACCCCCGCCGCCGCCCTGCGTCCTCTCTCACAACCGCGCCACGCGGCCCCCCGGGCGGCGGCGACCGACATGTACTGGCGTGGGGCATCGGACAGCGACGGTGGGTATGACGCATGGACGGCGGGCATCGGGCATGAACCACAGGGACCGGGATTCCACTCGTCGTGCGCGTTGTTCTCCCAACCGCCACCCGACTGTCACGGGGATCCGCAGACTGGGATCAGACTGGAAACAGCCTGGGATGGAGCCGGCCCCAGAGGGTAGTGCCCTGAAGGGGGTGCGCCCATCGGAGGACAGCTTGGAGACATGGTGAGGACGCCACCGCCCGCGGAGAGGAAGTCAGCCCGATGAGCAATCCCCTGTCCGAGCTCTCAGCCGCCGGAGTGGCGGTCTGGCTGGACGACATCAGCCGGGACCGCCTACGCACCGGCAACCTCGCCCACCTGGTCGAGAACCGCAGCGTCGTCGGCGTGACGAGCAACCCGACCATCTTCCAGAAGGCGATCAGTTCGAGCGACCTGTACGACGAGCAGCTGCACGACCTGGCGATCCGCGGCGTGGACGTCGGCGAGGCCGTCCGGGCCATCACGGCCGCCGACGTGCGCGACGCCTGCGACGTGCTGCGCGGCGTCTACGACGCCAGCGGCGGCGTCGACGGCCGGGTGTCCCTGGAGGTCGATCCCCGGCTCGCCCACGAGGCCGAGCGCACGCTCGCCGAGGCGCGTGCCCTGTGGTGGCTGGTCGACCGGCCGAACCTGTTCATCAAGATTCCCGCCACCCGGGCCGGCCTCTCGGCGATCACCGAGACGCTCGCCCAGGGCATCAGCGTGAACGTGACGCTGATCTTCGGACTCGACCGGTACGACGCCGTGATCGACGCGTTCATGACCGGTCTGGAGAAGGCCCTGGCCGCGGGGCGCGACATCACCGACCTGGTCTCGGTCGCGTCGTTCTTCGTCAGCCGGGTGGACACCGAGGTCGACCAGCGGCTGGAGAAGATTGGCACTCCGGAGGCGAAGGCGCTGCGCGGCCGGGCCGCCGTCGCCAACGCCCGGCTGGCCTTCGAGCGGTACGAGAAGGCGTTCGCCACTCCCCGCTGGGCGGCCCTGGCCGCGGCGGGCGCGAAGCCCCAACGCCCATTGTGGGCGTCGACGTCCACCAAGGACCCATCCCTGCCGGACACGATCTACGTTACCGAGCTGATCGCGCCCGGAACCGTCAACACGATGCCGGAGGCAACCCTGGAGGCGTTCGCCGACCACGGGTCGGTGACGGGCGAGACGATCCGCCCCCGCTACGAGGAGGCCCACGAGGTGTTCGCCCAGCTCACGGCCGTCGGAATCGATCTCGACGACGTGATCGAGACCCTGGAGAGCCAGGGCGTACAGAAGTTCGAGGACTCGTGGACCCAGCTGCTGGACACCATCGCAGCGCACCTGGGCTCACCCGGTTCGTCCGCGTAAGGCCTGGCGCCGGCCGTGGCCGTGGCGGTCGCCACGGCGGTCGCCACGGCCGTGATGATCGTCTCAGCGTCGTTCATGGACACCCGACGGTCCCCGGTGAAACAACCTCGGAGAGACCACAAGCAGAACGAAGGGGGAACGGGTGGCGCCCACGGTGAGTACCAACCCGCTGCGGGACCCACGTGACCGCAGACTGCCGCGCCTGCCGGACGCGAGCGCCCTGGTGGTGTTCGGCGCTACCGGCGACCTGGCCCGCAAGAAGCTGATCCCCGCCGTCTACGACCTGGCCCACCGCGGCCTGCTGCCGCCGGGTTTCGTCCTGCTCGGGTTCGCCCGCCGGGACTGGCCCGACGAGGACTTCGCCGAGTTCGCCCGGCAGGCCGCCGAGAAGGGCGCCCGCACCCCCTTCCGTGCAGAGGTCTGGGACCGGCTGGCGGGCTCCGTGCGGTTCCTGCCGGGGTCCTTCGACGACGACGCCGCGTTCGACCGGCTCGCCCGGGCGCTGGAGAGCCTGGAGCACTCCCACGGTATCCGTGGCAACGCGGCGTTCTACCTGTCGATCCCGCCGTTGGCCTTCCCGGTCGTGCTCAAGCAGATGCAGCGCACCGGGCTCTCCTCGGCCGCTGGTTCGGGCGGCTGGCGCCGGGTCGTCGTCGAGAAACCGTTCGGTCACGACCTGGAGTCGGCCCGGCAGCTCAACGCGCTCGTCGACGACGTCTTCACCCCGTCCGGGGTGTTCCGCATCGACCACTACCTGGGCAAGGAGACGGTCCAGAACCTCTTCGCGCTGCGCTTCGCCAACACGCTGTTCGAACCGATCTGGAACTCCCAGTTCGTCGACTCGGTGCAGATCACCATGGCCGAGGACGTCGGGATCGGCACCCGGGCCGGCTTCTACGACGAGACGGGCGCCGCCCGGGACGTGCTCCAGAACCACCTGTTGCAGCTGCTCGCCCTGACCGCGATGGAGGAGCCGGTCAGCTTCGGCGCGGAGACCATCCGCACCGAGAAGCTGAAGGTGCTCCGCGCGGTATCGTTGCCTACGGACCTCACCCGCTACGCGGTACGGGGGCAGTACGAGCAGGGCTGGCTCGCCGGGGAGCGGGTCCCGGGCTACCTCGACGAACAGGACATCCCCGCGCAGTCGCGGACGGAGACCTTCTCGGCGGTGCGCTTCGGCATCGAGACGCGCCGGTGGGCCGGGGTGCCGTTCTACCTGCGGACTGGCAAGCGGCTGCCACGGCGGGTCACCGAGATCGCCATCTTCTTCAAGAAGGCGCCGCACCTGCCGTTCGACGAGACCGCCACCACCGAGCTCGGCAACAACCAACTGGTCATCCGGGTGCAGCCCGACGAGGGGGTCACGCTCAAGTTCGGCTCCAAGGTCCCCGGCTCGGCGATGGAGGTCCGGGACGTCGCGATGGACTTCCTGTTCGGTGAGGCGTTCACCGAGGCGCTGCCGGAGGCCTACGAACGGCTGATCCTCGACGTGCTGCTCGGCGACGCGACGCTGTTCCCGAACAACGCGGAGGTCGAGGAGTCCTGGCGGATCGTCGATCCGCTGGAGCGGCACTGGGCGGGCACCACCCCGCACCGCTACCGGGCCGGCACCTGGGGCCCGGCGGCCGCCGACGAGATGCTCGCCCACGACGGTCGCCGGTGGCGGCGGCCATGACCATGGATTAGGAGCCCCTCGTGACCACATTGTGGGACACCACCGGTTCTGAGGTGGTCAAGGCCCTCTCCGCCGAACGACGGGCGGCCGGAGCCCTGGCCTTCGGCTTGGCGCTGACCCTCGTCGTCGTCGTTGACGAAAAGCACGTCAGCGCCGCCGAGGGCGCGGCGACGCTGGCGGCCTCCGCCCATCCGTGCCGGCTACTGATCGTCGTCCGCCGGCAGGTCGACGTGCCGCATCCCCGGCTCGACGCCGAGGTCTCGATCGGCGGTCGGCTCGGCCCGGGCGAGGCGGTCGTGATGCGGATGTCCGGCCGGTTGGCGCCGCACGCGGAATCGGTCGTGCTTCCCCTGCTCGCACCGGACGCCCCGGTGGTCACCTGGTGGCACGACGAGCCGCCGACCCGGATCGCCTACGACCCGCTCGGCGTGTTCGCCGACCGGCGGGTCACCGACGTCACTGCCAGCCCGGACCCGCTGTCGGCGCTGTTCCAGCGGGCCGCGGACTTCGCCCCCGGCGACACGGACCTGTCCTGGACCAGGCTGTCGCCCTGGCGCACCCTGCTCGCTGCCGCCTTCGACGCGGTGGTCAGCGAGCGGCCGGACTCAGCCGTCATCACCGCCGGCCGGGCCGATCCGAGCGCCCAGCTGTTCGCCGGCTGGCTCCAGAACAGGCTCGCCGTCCCGGTGACGGTCGACGAAACGGGTGGCCGGCCCGGTATCACGGCGGTCGCCGTCGCCCTCGACGGGGACCGGCTGGCCGTCTCCCGCACCGACTCCCAGTCGGCGATGATCTCCCGCACCGGGTACCCGGACCGGGTACTGCCCCTGTCCGACCGGGGCGTCGGGGACCTGCTCGCCGAGGAGCTGCGCCGGCTCGACGACGACGCCGTCTACGCCGAGGCCCTGGGTACCTGGAGCGGCCTGCCGAACCTGACCAGGCGCTCGCCGCACCGAGAGCACATCTGGCGGGACCCGATGGACCAGACCGTGGGCGCCACGGACGCCTTGGCCGCCAGCACCGTGACGTCGAGCGCCGCGGCCCCGGGCACCGCGGCCCCGGGCACCGCCCCGACGAGTGCCTCGAACAACGAACGGGCGGTGGGTGGCGCATGACGGCCGAGCCGGAGCTCGTCCTCCATCGTGACGCCGGGGTACTGGCCAGGGCCGCCGCGGCCCGTCTGATCACCCGGCTGGTGGACGCCCAGACGGCCCGCGGGGAGGCCTCACTCGTCCTGACCGGCGGTGGCATCGGCATCGCCCTGCTGCGGGCGGTGCGATCGAACCCGGCTCTCGACGCGGTGGACTGGAGCAAGGTCGACATCTGGTGGGGCGACGAGCGGTTCGTCGCGGCCGGCTCGCCCGACCGCAACGAGCGGCAGACGCGGGAGGCGCTGCTCGATCACATCCCGGTGGATCCCAAACGGATCTTCCCGATGGGCCATCTGGCGGCCCCGACCGCGGGCGGTGACGTCGAGGGACGAGCCGCGGCCTCCGGCTATGCCGACCCGGAGTCCGCCGCGGTGGAGTACGCCGCGCTGCTGGCCACCCGTGCCGTCACCGGATCGGCGGTGCCGAGCTTCGACGTGGTGCTCCTCGGGCTCGGCCCGGAGGGCCATGTCGCCTCGCTGTTCCCGGGCTCCCCCGCGGTCGTCGCGACCGAGCCGGTGGTGGCCGTGCATGACTGCCCCAAGCCACCGCCGGAACGCGTCACACTGACCCTGCCGGCCATCCAGTCCGCCCACGAGGTCTGGGTGATCGTCGCCGGGGAGGAGAAGGCCGATGCGGTCGCGGCGTCGTTCTCCGGAGCGGGACCGATCACGATCCCGGCGACGGGAGCGGTCGGCCGCGACCGCAGCCTGTGGCTCGCCGACCGGGCCGCCGCCTCCCGGCTGCCCGGCTGGCAGTGACGCGGTCCGCGGACGACCTGTCCCGTGGGCCCGGTACGCGTGCCGGGCCCACGGGACGGCACCGGCGGATCAGGTCAGGATCTTGTCAGGTCAAGATCTTGGTCTTGCCCCGCTCGAACTCGGCCTCGCTGATAATCCCCCGGTCTCGCAGGTGCGCGAGCTTGCCAAGTTCGTCGGCGTCGCTCGTCGTCCTGGCGGCCTCCTGGAGGTAGGCGCGCCAGGCCTGTTCGTCGCGCTGCGCCGCGGCGCGGCTGCGCTCGTGCATGCTGCCACCCCGCACGATCAGGTAGGCGATCACGCCAAGCCAGGGCAGCACCACGATCGCGACCGTCCAGGCGGCCTTCGCCCATCCGGACAGATCCTGGCTGCGGAACACGTCCATGATCACGACAAGCAGCAGCCACAGCCACAGGATGAAAGCAAAAAACCACAGCATATAGAGGAAGACGCTGAGCAGCGGAAAATCGGGATCCACGGAGTACCTCCTGTCCACGCCGTGGTCGGGCGGTGGCCTGGGCGGGCCACGGTCGTCCCGGCGTCCTGGGGCCCCGGTTCCGGCCCGGACCCGGTTTCTGACCCGGTCCGTTCATACCCGCGCCGGGCCGTCCCGCCGTCGCGCCGCCTCACCCGCCGGGGGTGGACCGCCCAGCGCACTCACCCGCTCACCCGGCAGCCCGCTCACCCGGCGGTCCGGCCAGCCGGCGGCCCCGGTCAGCCTGGGGGCGCGGGGGACGATGGGGACACGGGGGGCGCTGAGCGGCGCATGGTCGCCTGCCCCGCCGAGCTGATCTCGGTCGCCGGATACGAGCAGTCGAGCGTGCCGTCGCCATGGAGCACGAGGTCCAGCCAGGTGGCGGCGAAGCACAATGCCCCGACCCGGGTGAGACGTTCCTCGAGCCGGACCGAGGCGCCGGACACCGCCCGCAGCACGAGCTCGCCGGCGCACCCACTCTCCGGGTAGGCACTCGTGCCGATCACCTCGCCGATCCGGCCGCCCCGCAGCACCAGCTCGGCGTTGAAGTGCACGAACGCCTGCGTCACCGATCCGCTCCAGCTGCCGATCATGCCCGGGGGCAGCGCCTCGCCAGCCTCGGCACCCGGTTGCGACCCGACCCCCGCCGGATCCCGCGTGGCGACCGTCGGCGGCGAGGCGCGACGCCGGTCGCCGTCGTCGCCGCTGCCGTCCGCGCCGAACAGCTGGTACGCCCCGGCGGCCACGGCGGCGAGCAGCACCAGGACGATCATCGCCCCGGCCATCAGCCGGGGTGCCCGCCACGGCCGGGCCCATCCGACCGCACCGGTGGGCCGCGCCGTCCCTGGCCACGCCGGCGGGAACGGCACGGGTCGCGACCCGGTCCGGCGCCGGATCACCGCGTCCGGCGCCGGGGACGGCGGGGATACCGGGGACGGCGAGGATACCGGGGCGGAATCGGCCGGGTGGGACGCGGCCCAGGTCAGCAACGCCTGCGCTCCCTCCGCGCGCAGCCGGCTCGCCGGGTTCTTGGCCAGCAGCCCGGCGATCGCTGCCGACAGCCTGCCGCCCCGGAGGAAGGGTGGCGGATCGGCGTGCAGCACGGCGCCGATAGTGGTGAGCAGCGTGTCGCGCTGGAACGGTGAGACCCCCTCGACGGCAAAGTAGAGGGTGGCGCCGAGGGCGAACAGGTCGCCGGCCAGGGTCGCGGGGCCGCCGAGGAGGCGCTCGGGCGCCATGTAGGCGGGCGTCCCGCCGCTGCCGACGCCGCCGGTGAGGGTCGGGTCGGCGGCGTGGGTGGCGATGCCGAAGTCGGTCAGCAGCACCCGGCCGTCGTCGGCCAGCAGGATGTTCGATGGTTTGACGTCCCGGTGCAGCACGCCCATCTGCTGGCCCGCGACCAAGGCGTCGAGGACCGCGAGCCCGACCTGGATGGCACGCTCGGGCGGCAGGGGACCGTCCCGGTTGACCGTCGTGGCGAGTGTGCCGGCCCGGACCAGCTCCATCACGATCCACGGCAGGCCGTCGTGTTCCACGGCGTCATGGACGGTGACCACGTGCGGGTTCCCCCGCAGCCGGGCGGCGTTGCGGGCCTCGCGCATCGCCGTCTCCACTCCGGCGGCACGCTCGTCGTCGTCGAGGTCGGCGGAGACCCGGATCTCCTTGATCGCCACCTCGACCCGGAGCACATCGTCGTGGGCCCGCCACACGGTGCCCATCCCACCGGAGCCAATCCGTTCGACGAGCCGGTACCGCCCGGCGACGATCCGGCCGATGCCGACATCATCCACAGTCACAGGGGCATCCTCGGCGGCGGCGCAACGGCGGCAGCCCGTTCCCGGCGGCGACCGTCGGCCGCTGCCGGGAACGGGCCCGGCCCCGGGCTAGGAGGCGCCCCGAAGCTTGGCGAGCGCCTCGGCGAGGATCGCCTCGCCGTCCTTCTCGTTCCGTCGTTCCCGCACGTAGGCGAGATGGGTCTTGTACGGCTCGGTGCGCGGCGGGGCGGGGGTGTTGTCCCGATCCCGTCCCGCCGGAAAACCACAGCTCGGACAATCCCACGTGTCGGGAATCGCCGCGTCCGCGGCGAACGACGGTCTCGTCTCGTGCGCGTTGGCGCACCAGAAGGAGATACGTTGCCGGGGCGCGGTCTCGCCCCGTTCCGCCTCTCCCATCGGTCCTGCCCCGACCCGGCTCCCCCGGATGGCGTTGCCACCTGCCACGGCCCGCGTGCTCCTTCGTCTCGTCCCATGGGTGGTAGCACGGAAACCGTGCCTGCCGATTCCGCGGCCTCGAGCGCCGCGGAACCTCGTACCCGGTTTCGTAAACCTGACGTTCCCGGCACTTTTCCCCGGGTGTTCCTCCGGGTACGTCCTGGGGGGAGTGTAGGCCGCGAGAGCCACACATGGATGCACCGACCACCCCCGCCTGGTTACCCCTGGCGTTACCCCCGGCGGGAGGAGCGTGTTCAGGTCGGGTGTCATCCGGACCCCAGCGAGACCGCGGTCGGATCGGCGGTGCCAACCGACGGCACGATCGTGAACGCGGTGACGTTCGTGCTATGGAACTGCGGGGTGTGCACGACGGCCAGCGGGATTACCGCGACCTGCTCGACCACCGTGTGCTCCAGGTCGGCCCAGTCGCTCGCGGCGGTCGCCTCGCTGGTGGCCCGCAGCGCCGTGGCGAGCAGATGCAGGGCGCCCGGATCCCGGTAGCCGCCGTCGGCCGGCCTGGGGCCGGCCCACGTCTCGTCCAGCAATGGCTGGAAGACGGTGCGGCCCGCGTCGCCGTACCAGTCCGGGGCGATGGTGGTGAGCGCCAGGTCCCAGAACTGCCCGGTGGGGTGGACGGCGGCCGCACGGTAGCGCTCGCCGGTCCGGATCCGGATGTCGAGGCGGATGCCGGAACGGGCGAAGGCGGTCCGCAATGCCTCAGCGGCCGCCACGTCGGTGGCGCTGTCCGTGGTGAGCAGGGACAGCGCCGTGACGGGCCCGCCGGGGGTGTGGCTCAGCGCCTCCCGGCAACGGGCCGCGTCGCCGAGTCCCGCCGGACGCGGGAAGGGATCCGCGTCGGTGTAGCCGGTCATCGTCTCCTGCAGCAACCCGGTGGCGGCAGCGGCGAACTCGGGGCCGCCGAGCGCCGCCGCGAGGCTCACCCGGTCAATGCAGTAGGGCAGCGCCCGGCGGACCGGCAGCTCACGCAGCGCGGCCGCGGAGGGCCCGTTGAATCCGACGGTAAGCGCCAGGGTGACCCCGACCCCGTCGACCACGAGACGGGGGTCATTCGCCCTGGCGAGCTCCACGGCCCGACTGTCGGGGATCTTCCCATCGAGCGACATGTCCGCGTCGCCGCTCTCCAGCTCCTGCTGCATGGCCTCCGGACTCAGGCCGTCGAAGATCGTTATATGGTCGGGCAGGGCGCGGCGGATCCCGTCCGAGGATGCGCTCCAGGATGGGCTGCGCGACAGCCGGTACCCCTCGCCGGGAGCGACCGTGAACCGGTACGGCCCGGCCGACACCAGGTTGTGCAGGTACTCCGGCGAGTCCGGCGGGTAGGCCAGGGCCTCCAGCGGCACCGGGGAGGCCGCCGGTAGCGCCAGCACGTCCACGAAGTCGTTCACCGGGGCCAGTAGATGGAACGCGAGCGTGTCGTCGCCGACGATCTCGATGCCCTCCACGGTGCTGCTCTCGACGAAGGCCGCGGCGTCGGCAACCGGGATCGCCGCCAGCTGGGCACAGAACTCCCGGAATCCGACGATGGTCGCCGTGAAGTAGCCGCGCAGCGGTGACGGGTTCGGGGGCGTGCACAGTCGCTTGATGCCGCGGGCGACGTCGTTGGCAGTGATCCGGCGCTGGTTGGGGGTGTCCCAGCGCACCGCGGGACGCAGCCGCACCGTGTAGACCAGCCCGTTCTCGGTGACGACCGGCGCGCCGACGGCGAGGTCCGGCCGCGGGATGGTCGACTTCGTCGTGTCCTCGTCGGAGGGATAGCTGAACAGCTGGCGGGTCACGAGCCGGCTGACCGCCCGCTCGCCGGGCTGGTCGGCCCAGCCGGGATCGCCGCTGGGCATCCACTGGGTGACGATCCGCAGCGTGCCGCCCGGCTTGTCGGGCGGAGGGGGCGTGGCGGTCGCCGCCGGGGTGGGACTGGCGGCGAGCTCACGCGATCCGCCCCCCGAGCCGCCGCCGCTGCAGGCGGTCACCGTGGCGGTCAGGACCGTGGCGAGCAGAACCGTGGCGAGCACGGACAGGGGGCGGGGCAGCCGGCCTCCACGGCCGCGACCACTCCCGCGGCCGGGACCAGGGCGCGGGCCGAATTGGGCGTTCAATTCTTCAGCAGCAAACCGAGACCGACGATGCAGGTGAACCAGATGATCCCAACCACGATAGTCAACCGGTCGAGGTTCTTCTCCACGACCGAGGACCCACCCAGCGACGAGGACACGCCGCCGCCGAACAGGGTGGACAGCCCGCCTCCCTTGGCCCGGTGCAACAGCACAAGCATGATCATCAGAATACTCGCGACAATCAGGGCGATCGACAGACCGATCGTCATCTAGACCAGCTCCCGCTCCTCGGGGAAGTGGCAGGCCACCCGGTGCCCAGGCCGAACCTCCGACAAGGGCGGTTCCACTGTCCTACACACCTCCTCGGCCTTCCAGCAACGTGGGTGGAACCGGCACGCCTCGAGGGGATCGGGCGGGCCGGGCACGTCGCCACGCAACAGTATCCGCTCCCACCGACGGTGCTTCGCCTGGTCCGGCACCGGGACGGCCGGCGGCAGGGCGAGTGCGCGGCAGGGCGAGTACACAGACGCGTCCGCCGTCAGGCCGGCGGCCCGCTGCGCACGATGCCGACGAACTCCTCGGCGACCAGGCTCGCCCCGCCGACCAGCCCGCCGTCCACATCCGGCATGGTGAACAGCTCGCCGGCGTTCGCCGCCTTCACCGAGCCGCCGTAGAGGACACGGGTCCCAGCGGCAATCTCATCGCCGTACTGCCTGGCCAGCTGGCCGCGGACCGCCGCGCACATGTCCTGGGCGTCCTGCGCGGAGGCGGTGCGGCCGGTGCCGATCGCCCACACCGGCTCGTAGGCGATGACGATCGTCGCGGCCTGCTCGGCGGTGATGCCAGCCAGCGACTGCTCGAGCTGACGCAACACGTGCTCAACATGGGTGCCGGCGGCCCGGATCTCCTCGGGCTCCCCCACGCACAGGATGGGGGTGAGCCCCACGGAGAAGGCCGCCTTCGCCTTGGCCGCCACCAGCGCGTCGTCCTCGTGGTGGCCGGCCCGGCGCTCGGAGTGCCCGACGACGACGTAGTCGCAGCCGAGCTTGGCCAGCATCGCCCCGCTGATATCACCGGTGTGCGCACCCGACGCGTACGGGGAGAGGTCCTGCCCCCCGTAGGCGATGGCGAGCTTGTCTCCGTCCACCAGGGTCTGCACGCTGCGCAGATCGGTGAACGGTGGGAGAACGACGACCTCGACGGTCTCCAGCTCGGCGGGCTTGAGATCGAAGGCGATCTTCTGCACCAGCGCGATCGCCTCGAGGTGATTGAGGTTCATCTTCCAGTTGCCGGCCACCAGCGCCCGTCGGCCGGTGCCCTTGACACCGACGGCGCCCTTCGAGCCGGCAGCGCCCTTCGCCGATCTGTCCTTGCCCACGCCGTCCTCGTCCTTCCCGGATCCCCTGTTCTTCCCGGATCCCCTGTCGGAACCTCGCTCAGATCTTCCCCGGCCCAGCAGTGCCATCAGCCGGCCCCGGCGCCGGGCGTCCCGCGGAAGTCAGACATCGAGGGCCGCGAGCCCGGGCAGCGTCTTGCCCTCCAGGTATTCCAGGCTCGCGCCGCCGCCGGTCGAGATGTGGCTGAAGGCATCCTCCGGGATGCCGAGCGTGCGGACCGCCGCGGCGGAGTCTCCGCCACCCACGACGGAGAACCCCTTGCCGGCGGCGACCGCCTCGGCCACCCCCCGGGTGCCCGCGGCGAACGGCGCGAGCTCGAACACGCCCATCGGCCCGTTCCAGAAGACCGTAGCCGCTCCGGCCAGCCGCGCGGCGAACAGCTCCGTCGACGCCGGGCCGATGTCGAGCCCGAGCCAGCCGGCGGGGATGGCGCCGGCCGCGACGACGGCGGTGTCCGCGTCGGCGGCGAACCTGTCCGCGACGACGACGTCGGTCGGCAGCACGATCCGCTCCCCGCCCTCGGCGAGCAGCTCCTTGCACGTCTCGATCATCTCGGTCTCCAGCAGCGACCCGCCGACCCCGTGACCGAGCGCCGCCAGGAAGGTGAAGCACATCCCTCCGCCGACGAGCAACGTGTCGACCTTGGGCAGCAGCGCGCGGATCACGCCGAGCTTGTCGGACACCTTGGACCCGCCGAGCACGACACTGTAGGGACGCGCCGGGTCGCTGCTGAGCCGGCGGAGCACCTCCAGCTCGGTGAGCACGAGCCGGCCCGCGGCGTGCGGCAGCCGCTTCGGGACGTCGGCGACGCTGGCGTGGGCCCGGTGGACCGCGCCGAAGGCGTCCCCGACGTAGAACTCGGCGAGCGCCGACAACTCGTCGGCGAAGGCCGCGCGGATCGCCGCGTCCTTGCTGGTCTCCCCGGCGGCGAAGCGCAGGTTCTCCAGCAGCGCCACCTCGCCGTCCCCGAGCCCGGCGACCACCTCGCGGGCATGCGCACCGGCGATGTCACCGCTGCCGTCGCCGGCGAACGCCACCGGCCGGCCCAGCAGCTCGGCGAGCCGACCCGCCACCGGCTCCAGGGAGTACTTCGGGTCCGGTTCGCCCTTCGGCCGGCCCAGGTGCGAGCTCACGACCACCCGGGCGCCCCGGTCCAGCAGTGCGGCGATGGTCGGGACGCTGGCGCGGACCCGGCCGTCGTCGGTGATGCGCGGGGTGTCACCGGAACGGTCCAACGGCACGTTCAGGTCGCTGCGGACCAGCACCCGGTGCCCGGCGACCTGCAGGTCGTCGATCGTCCTCACGCTTCGTTACTCCATCGGGGAGAGAAATTGTCGAGGAAGGGCCGGAGGGGATCCTCTCCGGGCGAGGATCCCCTCCGGCCGGTCGGGAGGAACGGCCGGGGAGGACCGGCGCCGCCCGACGGGTTTCGCCAGCCGGCGGCGTGCGGGCCCAGCGGCGTGCGGGCCTAGAC
>NZ_CDWRCK010000114.1:0-12964 GCF_977927595.1 Frankia sp. CcWB3 | reverse complement strand
CATGGTGGGGCTGGTCCCTGGTCCACGGCATGCGCCGCCGATGTCCAGGGGCCCGACCGCCTCCGGAGAGGGGCACCGGGTCGGTGAGTATGGGCGACATGGGGATCACTGTCGACCGCGGACCTTTCGGCTTCTTGTGATCTACCTGTACGCAGGCTGTGAAGCTCGGTCGGGGTGCGTCGGGCCGGTCAGGCGGGCAGGCTCGGGTGGGACCGTCCCCGAGGGTGGGAGGCATCGGGGCAGCTCGACCATGAAGGCGGTGCGTCCCGGCTCGCTCGTGGCCTGCACGTGCCCGTGATGTGCCTCGACGACGGCGGCGACGATGGCGAGCCCCAGCCCGGTGCTACCGGCGGCGCGGGACCGCGAGCTGTCGCCGCGCGCGAAGCGTTGGAAGACCTCGGGGAGCAGATCCGGGGGGATGCCCGGGCCGTCGTCCACGACCGCGAGGATCGCCGTGGGGCCGCTCACGGTCAGGCTCGCCGTGACCTGGGTGCCCGGCGGCGTGTGGGTGCGGGCGTTGGCCAGCAGGTTCGCGAGAACCTGGTGCAGGCGGGCCGGGTCCCCGGTGACCGTGACCGGCTCCTCGGGCAGGCCGAGGGCGAAGCGGTGGCCCGGGGCGGCCACGTGCGCGTCGCTGACCGCGTCGACGATCAGCCGGGAGACGTCCACCGGTTCCCGGACCAGATCCCGACCGGAGTCGAGCCGGGCGAGCAGCAGCAGGTCGGAGACCAGCGCCGTCATCCGCGCGCTTTCGGACTCGACCCGGCTCATCGCGTAGGTGACGTCCGCGGGGACGTGCTCGCGGGTCCGGCGGGTCAGCTCGGCGTACCCGCTGATCGCCGCGAGCGGAGTGCGCAGTTCGTGGCTGACGTCGGCGAGGAACTGGCGCATCCGCATCTCGCTCGCGTGCCGGGCGGCCAGCGCGGCACCGATGTGGCCGAGCATCCGGTTGAGTGCCGCCCCGACCTGGCCGACCTCTGTGCGCGGGTCGGTGTCGACCTGCGGCACACGCACCGACAGGGCCACCTCACCCCGGTCGAGGGGTAGCTCGGCGACCCGGGAGGCCGTCGCGGCGACCCGCCGCAGCGGTCGCAGCGTGACGCGGACGATCGCCGTGCCGGCGATCGCGGCGGCCGCGATCCCCACCAGGGCCACCACCCCAGCGATCATCGCCATCCTGGTGAGGGTCGCGTTCACCTGTTTCATCGGCAGCCCGGTGATGACGGTCATACCGTCAGGGGTGGTCCTCGCGAGGAGCCGATAGTCACCCTGATCGCCGAACGCCCGGGTATACGGCCGCAGGTAGGCGGGAATGCCCGCGACGACGGCGGTCTCGGCGGTGGTCAGCTCCTTCCCCTCACCGGCGGTATCGATGAAGGCCCCGTAGGTTCCATCCTCGTCCACGACGGCTCCCAGCGTTCCCGGATCGACCGGTCCACGGAAGAACCGGCGGACCCGCAGCTGCTGCGGGCTGAGGCTGGACGGCTGGCCGGCGGCAGCGGAGTCGGCAGCGGAATCGGCGGGGGCAGCGGAGCCGGCGGCGGTGGCCGAGACGCCGGCAGTGCCGTAGCCGGCGTTCCCCTCGGCCGGGGCCGGGAAGGACGGGAGGTTCTGAAGAAAGGCGGGTTCCGGCCGGTCCCATCGTCCGCTGGCCTCCCGCAGCCGCCTGTCGAGCTGGTCGACGAGGACACCTCGCAGCGCGACGGCGGTGACGAACACGATCGCCAGCGAGACGGTCGCCAGCAGGAGCATCAGTAGGACGAGCAGCCGGGTGCGCAGCGACCAGCGCGAGGGCGAGACCGGCACGATCCGGTGAGCCGGGGAGCTCATGCCGGGCCCGGCGCGGTGCCCCTCGATGACGGGGTGGCGGAGGTCTTCGGTGCCAGCGCCGGATCGGCCGGCCGCAGGACGTACCCGGCCCCGCGCATCGTGTGGATCATCGGGGGGCGGCCGGCGTCGATCTTCTTGCGCAGGTACGAGACGTAGAGCTCGACGACGTTCGCCTGGCCGCCGAAGTCGTAGTTCCAGACCCGGTCGAGGATCTGGGCCTTGCTGAGCACCCGGCGTGGGTTGCGCATGAAGAAGCGCAGCAGGTCGAACTCGGTGGCGGTGAGGTGCACCGGCTGGCCGGCGCGCTGCACCTCCCGGCTCTCCTCGTCCATCGTGAGGTCGCCGACGACGAGCCGGGCGCCCTGCAACGCCTCGGTGGTGCGCGCGGCGCGACGCATCAGTCCGCGCAGCCGCGCGACGAGCTCCTCGAGACTGAACGGCTTCGTGACGTAGTCGTCGCCGCCGGCGGTGAGTCCCGCCACCCGGTCCTCGACGGCGTCCCGGGCGGTCAGAAACAGCACCGGTACGTCCGGGCTCTCCGCCCGCAGGCGCCGAAGCACCTCCAAGCCGTCCATGTCGGGCAGCATGATATCGAGAACGACCGCGTCCGGCCGGAAGTCGCGGGCGAGCCGCAGCGCTCCGCGACCATCCGCGGCGCTGCGCACTTCCCACCCCTCGTAGCGCAGCGCCATCGACAGCAACTCCGCCAGTGTCGTCTCGTCGTCTACCACGAGGACCCGCACCGATTGCATGGTGTCAGCTTCGCCTCCTTGGCTGGCTGTTACCTGAGGTCTTGCTGTGAGCTTGCTGTGAGCTGGTTCTGTGAATGCCCGGGGCCGCGGAATCGTAGGTGTGCCACTCGCCGCGATGTCCATCGACGAGACGACGGGGACCCCCTCGAATGGCAGCCTCCCCCCGGGTGGCGGGCCCGACGGCTCCGATGGGATGGACACCACGTTCGGTCAAGCATCGCATCACATCTTGCCAAGATTTTATCTTGGTGAGACTAATGTGGGCGGAGGTGATGAGAGATGGGAGAATATCAACGGGATCACGATGTGATCTGTCGTCGGGTTGACCGTTGGAGTATCCCCCTTCAGGGGGTTCACCTGCGCAAACTGGGTAGGTGCACAGCATGGCTCGCCATAGTCGTCCTCGGTCCGCCGTCCGCGGTAACCGTCCCCGTATCGTGCGCCGGGTGGTACTGCCCACCGCAACTCTGGTCACCGCGGGAGTTGTGACCGTGGGTACGGCGTTCGCCTGTTCCAGATCGTCCTCGGTGGCGTCGGCCCCCGGGGAAACCAGCCGCGTCGTCGCCGCCGTAGCTCGCGGCGCCGGCACCTTCCCGCCGTCGGCCGGGGATGCGGGCGCGATTGCCGAGGCGGTCCGGACGAGCCCGTTCACCGCGGATGTTCCGCCGCAGAACTACGAGGTCACCGGGACCACCGTGGCCGCCAGCGACCCGAGCTGGGCACTGACCGAGCTGCGCCCGACTGTGGCCGATCTCGACCGGGCCGAGGGGGTACTGCATCACACGGACTCCGGGTGGGAACTGGTCCAGCTCGGTACCTACGAGGTCGGGTGTGGCGTCGTGCCCGAGGCGGTGCTGGACGACCTCGGCCTGAAGTGCCCGCCGCGGGACGGCTCGGTCTTCCCGACCTGATCTCCGGGAGTTCCGGGAGTTCCGGGCGGCGGATCTGCCTGCCGGGACGGCCGGAGCGTCAGGGGGTGTAGATGATGTCCCAGAGCCGAGCGGTCATGTCGGTACTGGTGGTGGCGAGCAGGAGGCCGTAGGGAGCGAACGCGCAGCTCATCACCGTGCTGCTGTGCCCGGTGAGGGTGGCGATCGCGGACCCGGTCACGACGTCCCACAGTTGCGCGGTGTCGTCGGTGCTCGCCGTCGCCAGCAGGTGGCCGTCCGGGGAGAAGGCGCAGCTCTGCGCCGAACCCGGCAGGGTGAGCACGGTGGTGCCGCTGGAGGCGTCGGTGAGCCGGGTGCCCTCGTTGCCGCTCGTCGCGAGCAGCCGGCCGTCGGGAGAGAAGGCGCAGCCGTAGACCGAGCCGCGATGGCCGTTGAGGGTGGCAAGGTTCTTCCCGGTCGACGAACCCCACAGCCGGACGGTGCGGTCGGTACTGGTCGTGGCGAGCAGGCTGCCGTCCGGGGAGAAGGCGCAGCCGTACACGGGTCCCCGGTGCCCGGTCAGGGTCACCGTCTGGCGGGCGGCGTCGACGTCCCAGATGCGGGCCGTCTTGTCGCTGCCGGTGGTGGCGAGCAGCTTGCCGTCCGGGGAGAAGGCGCAGCCGTGCACGACCAGGCTCTTGCGCCCGCTGAGCGTGACCGACGTTCGGCCGGTGGCGACGTCCCACAGCCGGGTGCCGTCCTTGCTGGTGGTGGCGAGCACCTTGCCGTCTGGGGAGAAGGCCGCCGAGGTGACATCGCGTTCGTGTCCCTTGAGGGTGGCCCGTGCGGTGACCTCGACGTGGTGAGACGGGCGGCTGCTGCGCTCGAAGCCGCGCAGGTCCGCCGGCACCGCCGACCCCATCGGCACCGGCCCGGACGGAAGCGTGGTCGCCAACCAGTCGGCGTCGCGGACCGGAGTGCCGGGTGCCGCGTGGGTGTGGATGAGGCTACCCGGTGCCTCGGCGGCCAGGTCGAACAGGAAACCGTCGGTGAGGCGGACCCGCGCCAGCACGGCGCTCGCGTCGAAGCGTTCCCCGGGCTCGACGAGCCAGCACACCATCGTCGCCCGCCCGCCGGGGATGTCCCAGCGAGCCGGTTGCAGGACCGGATTCGGGCGCGCCGCGGTGGTCCGGCGGGTGGAGACCGAGCTTGCCCAGGCGGCGGCGCCGAGCACCACGGCGAGCTCGGGATCGGCGGGGAGGTAGATCTGCTGCCCCGGCCAGTCGGTGCCGACCCCGAGCCGACCTTCGAGGATGTCGGTGACGACCGGGATCCGGGAGCTGCTCCCGACGAGGAGCACCCCACTCAGCTTGTCCGGTCCGTAACCGGATGACTTCAGCAGGTGCTGGCAGCAGGCCATCGTGCGGGCCAGGATGGGGGAGGCGAGCTGGGTGAACCGGTCACGCTGCATGCTGACCAGCAGGCCGGCCGGGCTGAAAACGTCCTCCACGACGGCGATGGCGGAGAGCTGATGTTTCACCGCCCGGGCGAAGTCGAGCAGCTCGTGGCGGGTCCGGTTGGCCGTGGTCTGGAACGTCTCGCCGATCCCGGGCGGATTCAGTAGCGGTTCCAGCCCCGGCCCGTACAACCCCAGGATCTCGTCGAACAGAATCTGGTCGAGTTCGCGGCCGCCGCAGTCGTGCAGAGCCGAGTGGGAGAGCAGCTCGTGCCGGCCGTCCTCACCGACCGCGACCAGCGCCCCCTCGAACGTCCCGCCACCCAGGTCGTACACGAGCATGAGCGAGCCAGGCTCGGGCGCGGCGCCGACCACCGGCGACCAGGCCGCCGCGACCGGCTCGGCGAGCAGGTCCACGTCGACGAACCCGGCGGCCTCCGCCGCGGCGATCATCGTCCGGCGCAGCGGGCCGGCGGGATCGTAGCTCGCCGGTATCGTGACGACGGCCCGCGACAGCGCCGCACCGCCGAGCTGCTGTTCGGCCTCGGCCTTCAGCGCGGACAGCACCGCGGCCACCAGCACGTGCGCCGGATAGCCGCGGCCGTCGAGCGACACGGCGCTGTCCCGGGCCAGATCGCGCTTGACCTCGCCGCGGTACGCCGCGGGCCAGATCCGCTTGCGCCGCTCAGCGAGCGTGCCGACGATCAGGCTGCCGCCGTCCACGAAGACCGACGCGGGCCAGCTCGCCGAGCCGCTCGCGGGCTCCTTCACCGGTTCGATGCGACCGTCGACGGCCAAGGCACTGCAGGTGCCGTAGTCGATGGCGAGGATCGGCTCGCCCACAGCACCCCCTGTCCACGTTTCCAGTGGGCAGATCATAGCGATGTCGACAAAGCCACCGGCGACACCCTCACCAGTGGGGCAAAAGCTGGGACCGAATGTTTGCGACCGGTTGCCCTTCGTAGCGGCTCTCGCCGGTGCGGACAGCGGCGGCCGGCGCCTGCCGGCATGAACAGGCAGACTGCCGGCCTTCCCCGGCGACCGACAGTCCGCGGAACCACGCCGGTGCGCCCCCGATCCGGCACCAAGCCGTCTCGCTTCCCCCGACGATCCGGCCCGACCCGTCGCACCGGCATGGTCCCTGCCCTCGATCCTGGTAATTCCGATGGGCCGACACCATCCCTCAATCATCGGGGGAAAGCGGATGATCCCCGGCCGTCACCGATCCGTCCGGGTGATCCATCGGCTGGGGCGCCAGGGCGCGCGACGCAGGTCGCCCGTGGCGGCCGCCAGTCCGGCTACCTGCTCGGCGGCCTGCTTGCCGAGATCGACGGCCAGGTGCGCGGTAGCGAGGACCCCTCGCCCGGGATCGTGCGCAGCCGGGCGACCACCGGTCCGAGCCGGATGATCTGAAGGTAGCCCGCGAGCGGATCGCCGGTGGCGAGATGCAGGTGGGCGGACCCGTCCGTGACGGGCGTGCCGTCCGTGACGGGCCCGGCCCGGGCGACCAGGCGTCGGGTGAGTAGGGCGGCCCTCCGGTTGTTGCGCAGCAGCCACCGCGAGTCGTCCAGCCGGTACAGATCCGCGTCCGGGGTGCCCGGCCAGATCGCGTGCCCACGGTGCACCGCCTGGATCTCACGGCCGTCCGCCTCGGCATTCGTGCCGTCGCCGGGGATCGGTTGGTCAGCCGGATGGGCCGTCGCGACGTCGGGAGATCTGATCCGCCACATGCCGACGGGGAGCGCATCCGGTCCCAGGAACGACCCGAGGAAGGCTGCCCAGAGACGACAGGACCGCGGATGACCTTCGTCCCCGCCGTTTCCCCCGCCCATCCTGACGAGGGTGTGGCCGAAGTCGGCGCAGGACAATCCCTCGAAATCAAGGGGGCCTCAATCGAGGGGCCTCAATCGAGGGGCCTCAGCCAAGGGGGGCTCAGCCGAACCCGAGCTCGCGGGCCCAGAGGGCGGCCGCCGTGCTGGGCGGGATCGTCGCCGGGGCGTCGGGATGGCTCGCCACGTACTTCGCCTTCGCCGTGCGCAGATAGTCGGCGATGACACTGGCCTTGACGTTCATCGCCCGTGCCGCCTCCCGGTGGGACATGCCCCGGCAACCGACGAGGACCATCACCTCAGCCTCCCGCGGGGAGGGCCGGTGCAGGCGGCGGCGTCGGCGGGCGGCGTCGAAGATTCGATCGAGCAGGTCGTGCACGGTGGCGGCGGTCATTCCCCACTCGCCGCGCAGTTCATCGATGAGGTCGCCCTGGGCGAGTCCGCGCAGCAGGTTCCGTTCCGCGGGCCCGATCTCGCCCCGGGACAGCGGTCGCCGGTGCGCATCCTCCAGTAGAAACCCGGCGAGGCGGGCGGAGACGTGGAAGCTACCCTCGGCGACGGCGGTCACCGCCGCCACGAACTGCTGGGCCGGGGCGGTCTTCTCAACGAAGCCGCGAGCCTGTGCGGCGACCGCGTCGAGGACCTCGTCCGGTGTCGCCACCCCGGAGGTCGCCAGCACCCGAAGACCGCGCCGATGCAGGTCGGCCACGGCGGCGGCCCCGGACACCCCGGGCAGGTGCAGGTCGCACACCACGATCCCGGGCGTGGCGTCCCGGTCGAAGGTCTCCAGGCTCGGGGCCGGCGCCAGCACGGAAAACCCCGCGCCGGCGAACCTGGCGGCCAGCGATTCGGTGGCGATCGGGTGATCGTCAATGATCGCCACCGAGACCGGCCGGCGATCGACGCTCATCGACCGTCCCCGGGCGTGCCGTCCCCGGTCGGCTCGGCGGCAGGCCAGCGGAAGGTCACCTTCGTCCCACCACCCGGCCAGGCGGTCACCAGGGTCTCTCCGCCATACCGGCGCAGAGCGGAATAGCTTCCGGTCATGCCTCCGCCCGGTCGGACGGAGCCGGGATCGAACCCCACCCCCCTGTCCCGGACGACCACCAGCACCGAATCCGCGTCGCCCTCGACGAAGAGGTGAACCTCGTCGGTGCTGGCGGAGTGTCGAACCACGTTGCGCAGGGCCTCCCTCGTCGCGGCCACCAGTGCCTCGCGGACCTCCGCGGGCGGTTCGCCCTTGATCGACACGAAGGGCACCAGGGCGAGCCCCTCGTCGGCGAAGGCGTCCACGACCGCGGACATCATCTCCTCGAGGCCGTTCTGGGTGGAGCCCGGCGAAGCCGTGCCGTCGACGGCCAGGGCCCTCGGGTCTATCCCGCGTGGATCCATGATGATCCGACGCGCCCGCTGTGCCCCGCGCCGGGCCTCCCGGACGAGCGCCGGCGAGGGCACTCCACCGGCGGCGACGTGATCGACGACGGGGAGCAGGTAGTCGTGGATCTCCCGATGGGTGATCTCGCGTTGGCGCAGGCTCTCGGCCTCCTTCTCCTGCTCGATCGCGAGCCGCCCGGCCGCCGCGGCCTCGTCCTGGGCGGCCGCGGTCGCCGCGGAGAGCGCGCGCAGCTCATGGGCGATGAGCATGGCGACGACGTACCACAGGGCGACGTCCAACAGGTCCGAACCGAGCTTGAGGGAGACGTCCGGCAGCACGGCCAGGCTCCACGCCGCCATCAGGACGGCCACCGCACCGACCGCGAGCAGCGTCAGCCCGAGGCCGAAGCCGATGCCCGCGGGTGCGACGAGGCTGAACGGCACGAGCTCAGTCATGATCTTGTTGCGTTCGTCGGGTTGCGCGGCTCTGGACCCGACGAGCATCAGCGCCACGCAGAAGGCGACGTCCGCTAGGACCAGCCGGGGGGACAGCCGGCCCGGCCGCCGCCAGACCCGCCAGGTGAACCAGGATGCCTCGACGGCCGCGGCCGCCACGATCAGCACGGCGATCCACGGGTGGCGCAGGCGAGCCCAGCCGAAGAGCGGAATGATCATGAACGTCGCACAGGCTGCTCTGGTATAGCCGACCATTCGGGACATACGTTGCTCGGTGCGTTGGATGACGTCGCAGGAAGAAGCCGCCGATCCGACCAACATGGTCATAGTGCGCAACGGTAGCGAGCCAGCCACAGATCGACCAGCGCCTGACCAGTGGTCGACCAGAAGGAGCGGGCATCTGGTCGTCCCGGTGTGTGAAGAGCGCCATCCGGGCACCGCAATCAGATGCAGACCACGTATCCCGTCATCGTCACGGTCCCGCCGCCGGGTCCCGGCCCGACGCCACCCGAGCCCTCGCCGCCCTCGCCGATCCCCGATCCTGTTCTGCCCGGTCCCGAGCCGACGCCACCCGAGCCCGCGCCGGATCCGGTACCACCGCCCGGCCCGGGGCCGGATGTTCCGATCCCGCCGAACCTGCTGGTCCTCCCGCCAGCCGGGAATCGCGCCGCCGGAATGGGTAGACCGAGGGCATGATGCACCGACCAGCTGGAATCCCCGCGCAGGAGCTGACCGACGTTGACCTCGTCCGGGAGCTGCGGCACCTGCATCGCACCCGGCACGACGCCTTCATCGCGGGGAGCGAGGACGCCTTCGAGACCCACACCGCGCGGATGCTGGAGCTCGAACGCGAATACCTGCGGAGGTTCCCAGACGCCGCGAGTCCCGATCCGCGCCGGACCCGAGCCGGCAGACGGCGTGCCGCCGGGGTTCCCGTCTGAGCTGCTTCAGGGGCGTATGGCTTCAGGGACGCGCGTGGCTTCAGGGGCGGACGCGGGTCAGCGCGTCGAGGTAGATGTCGACCACCTGGCTCGGGTCCGGCCGGAGGTAGGAGCGTCCTCCGGTCGCCGCGGTGATGCGCCGCAGCGCGGTGAGGTCGGCGTCGTTGCTGTAGGCGATCATGATTATGGCGACCGGCCGCTTCGGGTCGTAGTCGGCGTGCAGCTGTTCGATCAGCCCGTCCAGGCTCGGCGCGGCAGCACCCCGGTTCGTGTCGCGACCGTCGGTGAGGATGACGACCTGGTTGAGCCGGCCGGGGACGTAGTGCTGGGTCAGGAAACGGAAGGCCGCGAGCGTGGTGGCGTACAGATCGGTGGCTCCGCCGGGGACGATCCCGGCCTGCGCGGCGATCAGCTCGTCCCGATGGGTGCCGCCTCGTCCGGGTGCGTTAAGCGGAGCCATCGGCACGAGATCCCGGTAGCCTTGGACGCCCTGCTCGCCGGAGAACCGCCAGAGACCGACCTGGCTGTCGGGTGCGAACAGGCGCAGGCCGGCCAGGAGGTCTCGACGGCCGCCTGCATCCGAGTTCTTGACGGGTCGGTGCCCGGGACCGGTTCGGCCATCGATCCGGAGCTGTCAAGCGCCACGAGGGTGGCACCACGCTGACGGGCATGGCGGAAGAACCGCCGAGCCGTGCCGAGCGTGCTGTCGGAGGCGTCCGTGCTCGCCAGCTTCGGCGGGACGGAGCGCACCCCATCGGTCGCGTTCAGCGTCTCGGCCAGCCCGCCTGGGTCATCGTGGCCCGCCAGTTCGGTGAGTGTGCGGAAACCGGCTCCGGTAAGGGCCGCGCGGCCCGCGTCCCCGCGCACGAAGGTGGCGAAGGCGTCCGCCGCGGCCCGCCGGGACGACGAGCTCGCCGTCTTCTTCAGGACGATGTACGGCACCGTCGCCGTGAACATCCCGTCCGAGGGGTAGGACGCCACCAGCGTCGTGGCCAGGCGGTTACCGTTCTGGCTCGTCAGGGACCGGTTGTAGGCGATGACATCGGCCTCCAGGGCCGGGAAGGCCGAGGGAGCGGATCCGGCCGCGCCGTTCTCCGCGCCGCCGGTGCGCACCGAGTCGAAGAGCTGCTGGTCATACTCCGGCAGCCAGTCGATGGAGCGTTCCTGCCGGAGCACGGTGAGCTGGGCCGCGCGATCCTGGTCGAACGTGCCGGTGGTCATCTCGGCCGCGGTGAGTCCGCGGGCGGCGCTCACCGTTCCGATGACGGCCCGCAGCGCGGCGGCTGAGTTCTCCGGATTGGCCATGGCGAACCGGAAGTCCCCCCACCGGGGCTCGCCCCGGTGGGTCCAGAAATCGGCCTCGCCCGCGGCCGCGGCCAGTTCGGCCCAGGTCACATGATGCTCCGGCCAACCGAGGCGCTGCGCCATGAGTCTCGGCATGGCGATGACGACGGGCGATCCCGCGATCGTCGTGGCCTTCGCCGGCAGTTGCGCCGTGGCCGGGTCCGATTCCTGGCCCAGCTCCAGCCAGTCGGCCGACTCCGGAATCCAGACGTCGGGCGGGCCGGGGGAGTCCGGCGGCTCCGGTCGGGACAGCGTGTCGAGCACCCGGTCGGAGGCGACCGCCGACACGGCGAGGGTCACACACGGGCCCGCCGAGCCCTCGGCACCGGCGCGCCGAAGATCGAAGTCGGCGGCGAGCCGGCTGATCGGCGCCGCGAGTGCCGGCGCGGTGGTGATGGTCAGGGTGGCCCGTTCGCCGCCGTCCGCGCATTCCCCGGCCGGTCCGGCATCCCAGGCGGCGCGGGCCGCGAACCCGATCCCGGTGGCGGTCAACGCGCCCAGCACAAGCAGCGCCGCGCCGCTGACGATGCCCAGGCCGACGGTGACGGCGCGGCCACGGTCGCGGCCACCGGCCCGGGACCCGCCATACCGGGACCCGCCGTGATGGGACCCGCCACCACGAAATCTGTTGCGGCGGGATCGATGACGGGCGTCGGACACGGAGACGTCCTTTCCGCGAGCGAGCGTCGTGTCCGTCCCTGACCCGCCACCAGCACGATGGTCTGCCTGCGTTTCCCGCTGTTTCTCGCCGAGTCCATCGCGCAGCGCCCGACACCATCCCCGGGTGTCCGGCCGGCCCCAGATAGTGATGATATTGTGCCCCGTGCCGGTTCCCCTGCCGCCGATACTGCCGATAGCCCGGTTGGGCGTCATCCTTTCTTGGAAGACCGGGGTCTGCTGTTGTTCTTCCGTTTCTCACGTCGTTGCGGCGGTGTTCCTACTTATGGGTCCTTCACGTTCTACCCGGGCTGGGTGTGCGCGTCGCCGATGGCGAGGTCGGTGGGGCGACGGCGGCTGGGGTTTCGAGGTCGGCCAGGGTGTCGACGTCGGCGGGTGAGCCGGTGCCGTCGCAGGGCACGCCGGTGACCCGTCCCGGGTGGGCCCGCAGCCATGCCCGGGCGCCGACCTCGCCGCGCGCGAGAGCCGCCGCCTCGGGCCAGACCGAGCGGCGTAGCAGGACGGGATGGGCCGGCCGGCCTCCGTAGGTGGCGGTCAGCGCCGGATGGGTCGACCCCGGATCGGCCGCGGCGGAGATCAGACGTTGCACCGCCGCCGCGCCGAGGGACGGTTAGTCTACCAGGGTGACGATCACGGCGTCGGCGTCGGTGCCGACCAGGGCGGCGAGACCGGCCCGCAGCGACGCGCCGACACCCTCGGCCCACCGCGCGGCCGATACCAGGCGAACCTCCGGCATCGGGCCGGCCGTGGGTTCCATCCCAGCCGTGGGTTCCAGGCCGATCTCGGGCGCATCCTCGCCCGCGGGCGCCGGCCCGGCGACCCGGCGGGTGGCGAGGCGTCGCACGACGGCGCCCACCTCGTCCGCGGCGGCGCCGGTGACGACCACGACCGGCCGGCAGCCCCCCGCCGTGAGCAGGCGGACACCCCGCTCGACCAGCGTCACACCGCCCAGCTCGACCAGGGCCTTGGGGCGTCCCATCCGCCGTCCGGCCCCGGCGGCGAGCAGCAGGCCGGCGACGTTCACGTGCTCCGGTATACCCGCCCCTGCGTCGCAGGAATTCGACGATCCGGATGTCGAAGACGGCGTTGTCGTCCCCGGCCACCATTCTTTGCAGGGAAGTTCACGGCCCCGCTTGGCGTAGCCCTTGAGACAGTCCGCCCGCTCCACAAAACAAGTCCATCGCAGTAAGCGAAGATCCGTGAGTCAGGGACATGCCAGGTAGCAGGGGCTGGGCGCCCAAGGCTTGCCCCGCCCGTCGGCGTGTTGGACTGACTGTAGCCTGCTTTCTGCGTTGTGACATCGTTACGTGACTTGCGGTCACGTCCTTCCTGGCTCTGAGTGCCGTGCGTTCGTAGCAGGAGAGATCGCCGCTGATCTCGGTGCCGACGCTCCCATTCGTCGAGTGGGCGGCGCTCTTGGCCGGGCGCATGGCGC
>NZ_CDWRCK010000113.1:6889-13454 GCF_977927595.1 Frankia sp. CcWB3 | reverse complement strand
CAGGCCCTAGCGCCGAGCGGGCAACGGTGGGCGGGCGACGGCACCCGCCGCTGACGGCGGGGGCGACTTCCCGGCGGCGGTGTCGCTACCGGGACGGCGATGTTTGGGAGTATGCAGCCCATGAGCGGACTTCTCGAAGGCAAGCGCGTTCTCGTCACCGGGGTTCTCACGGAAGCCTCGATCGCATTCAGCGTCGCCCGCATCGCCCAGGAGCAGGGTGCGGCGGTGGTCCTCAGCGGATTCGGGCGGGGGCTGTCGCTGACCCGCCGCATCGCCAAGAGACTGCCCACCCCGGCGCCCGTCGTCGAGTTGGACGTCACCGACGAAGAGCATCTCGCGGTGCTGGCCGGGCAGGTGCTCGAACATGTCGACGGCCTGGACGGCGTGCTGCACGCGGTCGGGTTCGCACCTGAATCGGTGCTCGGTGGGAAGCCGTTCGTCGAGGCGGCCTGGTCCGAGGTCGGCACCGCCCTGCAGATCTCCACCTGGTCGCTGGCGTCGCTCACCCGGGCCGCCCTACCGTTGTTCGCTGAGAAGGCGTCGATCGTCGGCCTGGACTTCGACGCGTCCGTCGCCTGGCCGTCGTACGACTGGATGGGCGTGGCGAAGGCCGGCCTCGCCTCCACCACCCGCTACCTCGCCCGTGATCTGGGACCCCGGGGCGTGCGGGTGAACCTCGTCGCGGCCGGCCCGCTGCGGACCATGGCGGCCAAGAGCATCCCGGGCTTCAGCCAGTTCGAGGAGATCTGGGACGGCCGGGCGCCGCTTGGCTGGAGCGTCCACGACACTGCGCCGGCCGCCCAGGCCTGCGTGGCGCTGCTCTCGGACTGGTTCCCGGCCACCACCGGCGAGATCGTCCACGTCGACGGCGGCGTGCACGCCGTCGGGGTCTGAGCGCGGCTGGCCGTCGGGGGCAGGGCGCGGCCGGCGTCCCGGGGCCCGGGTGTGGTGGGTCTGGCCCGGATCAGCCGGCCGTCTCGTCCAGCAGGTCCAGGGCCGTTCCGACGATCGTGTCCAGCTCCACCGGTGGGCGGCGACGGCGGTCCCGCGACGAGGCCGTGTCCCGCCGGGCGAGGTTGCCGCTGCCGGCGTGGCCGGCGGCGCCGGAGGTCGATGAGCCCGGGTCGGTGTCCCCCGGCGGCCCTCCCGGCGGCCCGGAGGCCTCCGGCAGTGGCGCGCTCGAACCGAGGGCGGAGATGGGATCTCCGTGGACGCCGGCGAGGAAACTCAGGGCACGGGGGTCCCCGTCGACCACCGTCACGATCGGGGTGCGCCGGTCCGCGGGGAACACCTCGGTGAGCAGGGCGTCGGAACCCTCGGCCAACCCGCGCCGGGCCTGCAGCGCGTGGAACATCGCGTTCGGGGAGGTCACGCACACGACCGTGATCTCTCGGCCGAGGCCGGCGCGTAGCTCCGCCGCGGCGTGCAGCACCTCCGGCATGACCGCACCCACCCCGACGAGGGTGAGCGCGGCGTCGGGGCCGCCCTCGTGGAGCCGGTACCCTCCGGCGAGGACCAGGGCCCGGCGTCGGTGCCGTTCCAGCGCGTCCACGGGGACCTCGGCGAGGCGCTGATCGACCGGGCGGGCGGAGAGCCGGATCACGCAGGAGGTGCCGTCGAGGCGGGCCAGCCCGCCGAGGCCGGCCAGCAGGCACCAGGCGGGATCGTGCGCGAAGGCCGGTTCCCACGTCGCGGCCACCGGGGCGGGGACGACGTTGCCACCGTTCCAGGCCAGGTTGCGGACGACCGGGTCGAGACCGGTGTCCGCCACGGCGAGCATCGATCGGGCGTCCGCGGTGGCGCCGGCCATCCAGCCGGGCAGTACCCGTCCGACCGCCACCTCGTCGGCGACTCCGACGGGCAGCAGCGGCAGACCCTGGCGGCTCCAGGCTACTCCCAGTGAGGCCAGCACCCCGCCGAAGGCCGTGGCCGACAGGCCTCCGGCCACATGCCGGCCCGGTTGTTCCCCGTCGGTCCGGTCCGCCGCGGCCAGCCAGCCGGCGAGGACGGGGTCGGCGTTGCGCGTGCTGATGGTCAGCACCGCGGCGGCCGCCTGGGGCGCGAGCCGGGGTAGGTCCCGCAGCATCTCGCCGAACGCCTCCCGGGTGGAGATCCATGCCGGGAAGCGGTGGTCGGAGTCGGTCGGCACGGGTGGGGCCGCGCCGAGCGGCACCGGCACCCGGTCCAGGTAACCGGCGACGTGCTGGGCGAGGCGGTGGGCCGCGGCGTCGTCTCCCGGCGGGAGGGCCGGGCGGGTGCCACCGCCGGCGGCCGGCGCCGTGCCCGGTCCGGCGGACGGGGCCGCGGACGCGTGGCCGGCGGTCCGTCCGCTGTGGATCTGTTCGCTGCGGATCTGTCCGCCGTGGGTCCGTTCGCCGTGGGAGCGATCCTCTCGGGCGAGCTCGTCGCTGGTGTAGGCAAACAGGACCGTGGGCCGGTCCGCCGCGACTTCATCGAAGGCGTCGATCAGCAGGGGGAGGTCGTGGCCACCGAGATCGCGCAGGCAGGCATGGATCTCGTCATCGGTGAGGGTGTCCAGCAGGCGGCTGATGCCGGCGCCGGACGCGCCGGGCCCGGCGAGGCGGCGGCGCAGGTCGGCTCCGTGGGCCTGCAGCAGCGCGCGGTACTCGCCCATCGGGAGCTGGTCGAGGCGGTTGCGAAGCGCGTGACCGTCGGGGGCCCGGAAGAGCGCCTCGAGGACGCGTCCGTACCGGACGGTGAGCACCTGCCAGCCGGCGGCTTCGAACATGCGCGCCGCGCGGGCGGGCTTGCCGATGCCGCCGACCGGTCCGGCCGGCGCGGAGCCGGACACCGTCACCACCCAGAACAGCTCGCCGAGATGGGCGATCCGCTCATCGGTGATTGTTTCCCAGACGGTCGGGTCGTGCAGCTCGGAGTAGTCGATCAGACAGATTTGCCGACCCTGGGGAGTCCGGTCGAAGCGTTCCCCGGCATAACGGCGGGCCAACGCCGCCCAGACCGTCCCGCTCGGTCCGATGTTGCCGGCGCCGAGGGCACGCAACGGCCGACCATCGGGCCCGGAACGGACCCCGTTCGGACGGATCTCACCCGGCCGGGCCTGGGGGAGCCGGTAGACGGCGGGGACGGGTGATGCGGCCGCCGTCTCCTCGGCCGTCGTCTCCTCAGCCGTCGGCCTGGCGTGCGCCAGGACGTGATGGACGGCATGGATCAGCGGGGCGGCGCGTGGAGTCACACTGACGCGGTCCTCGGCGCGCAGGGCGTCGAACCACAGCACCGTGGCGATGCTCGACACCGAGGCCACGGCCGCCCGTTCCGACTCGGCGGCGACCGCGGACCGCTGCCCGGCGCGTTCGTCCCCGTCGATGATCCGGGCCGCGACGCTCCGCAGCCGCCGTTCCACGGCGGCCAGCGCGGCGCGGTCGAGTACGCCACCGGGCGGCCCCGGCATGGCCGGGTCTGGCATGGCCGGGTCTGGGGGCCCGGGGATGGCCTGGGCCGCGGCCGGCGAGGTCTGGGTTCCCACGACGTCGTCTCCGTTCGTCGGTCCGGTCGGGGGGCTGGCGGCTCCCGGCGGACCGCCCTCGGCCCGGTCGTCGCGGGTGACCCGGCGTTCGTGGGTGACCCGGTGTTCGCGGGCCCGGTCGTCGGTCTGGTCGTCGTGTGTGACCCGGCCGTCGGTCCCCGGCGCGGGCGGATCCACGGACCGGGCCGGGACCGGCCCCGCGGCGCCGTCTGGCGCAATGATCATCTCCCCCCGGCCGGAGCGCGTGTGCGCCGCCTCCACCGGTCTGACATCGGGCCTGCGCATGACCGGCCTACGTCCCACGACTCCGACCTCCCAAAGTCCGGACGTGCGGTGGTGCGGTGGTGCGGTGCCGGTCGGAGGTTGCGCCGCCGGCCGGATCGGCGGTGCCCGCCGCCGTCACATGGTGTGTCCGCGTCGGTATCCCACCTTCACCACGGTGGCCGTACCATTTCAGCATCCGCGTTCCATCGCGGTGGCGTTGGCCGTCGTGCGTCAGCCCGGTGATGCCGGGACTGCCGTGCCAGGACTGCCGCCCCGGCGGTCAGCCGTCCCGGCCGAGCTCGTCGATCCGGATCCGGAGCGCGGGCTCGTCGACCGGTGCCACCTCGACCTCGACGGCCTTGACTCGGCTGGTCGCGCCGCGGACCAGCCGGACGTCTCCCCGGCGCACCCGCAGCGCCGCGCACAGGGCCCGCAGGGCGGCTTCGGTGGCCCGGCCGTCAACGGCCGGCTCGGTGACCCGGACGACCAGCAGCGGGCCGTGCAGCGGGTCCTCGCGCCGGCGGCCCACCGCGGTCCGCCCGGCGCCCGGCTGAACTCGGATCATCAGACGCATGCGCGCATCGTCCCCCCGGATCGTCCCGCCCGAGCGACCATCCCGCCCGGATCGTTCCACCTGTGTCGACCATCCCGCTCGCGTGACCGGTCCGCGTGACCGGTTCGGGGCGGCACCAGGGAGGATCGCGAGGGTGGCCAAGCCGATGCCGGTCGGCGGTTGAGGCGTCATCGTCGGCGGACACCGGGATTCGACGCGGTGGCCGCTACCATCCGACTCATGGGCGCAAATGAGGGTCGTGTCGCACTGGTAACAGGTGGTAATCGGGGGATCGGCGCCGCCTGCGCCGCCGCCCTGGCGGCCGCGGGTGAGCGGGTCGCGGTCGCCAGCCGCGGGGGCACCGCCCCCGAGGGGATGCTGGGCGTCCGTCTGGACGTCGCCAACAGCGAGAGCGTCGACAGGGCGTTCATGGAGGTCGAAGCCGAGCTCGGGCCGGTGGAGATCGTGGTGTCCAACGCCGGCATCGTGCGGGACACCCTGCTGGCGACGATGAGCGAGGACGCGTTTCAGGAGGTCGTGGACACGAACCTGCTCGGCGCCTACCGGGTGGCCAAGCGTGCCTCCCGGCCGATGATGCGGCTGCGCCGGGGTCGGCTCATCTTCATCTCCTCCGTCGTCGCCTCCGTCGGCGGCCCCGGCCAGTCCAACTACGCGGCGTCCAAGGCCGGCCTGATCGGCTTCGCCCGTTCCCTCGCCCGCGAGCTGGCTCCGCGCAACATCACCTCGAATGTGGTCGCTCCGGGGCCGATCCGGACCGACATGACCGACGCGCTGACCGAGGCGCAGCGGGAGCAGCTCACGGCCAGCATCCCCGGTGGCCGCATGGGTGAGGCCGAGGACGTCGCAGCCCTCGTCGCCTTCCTCGCCTCCCCGCAGGCCGGTTACATCAACGGTGCGCTGATCCCCGTGGACGGCGGGCTGAGCATGGGGCACTGAGTTGAGCACGGGGCACTGAGCACCGCTTCGGCGGCACCGTGATCGAGTGTGATCGAGTGTGATCGGCGTTGCGGCTTAGGGGACCGTCGTGGCGGCGTGGTGGTGGGCGGGGCTGGTGTGGATGGTGGCGGCGGACAGGCGGCGGATGCGGCGCAGCAGGTGGGCTTCGGCGGCGTGGGCGAGGTCGTGAGCGGCGGTCAGGGTCAGGTTCGCATCGACGGTGACGTCGGCTTCGGCGCGCAGGGTGTGGCCGATCCAGCGCAGCCGCAGCTCGCGGACGGCCTCGATGCCCTCGGTGTGCAGGAGTGCCCTGGTGGCTTCGGCGACCACGGCGGGGTCGACGGCGTCCATGAGCCGGGCCCCGACGACGCGGGCGGCGGAGCGTAGGACGCCGAGGATCGCCAGGGTGATCGCCAGGCCGATGGTGGGGTCGGCCCAGTGCCAGCCCACCGCGACACCGGCGGCGCCGAGGAGCACCGCGAGGCTGGTGAGACCGTCGGTGCGGGCGTGTAGGCCGTCGGCGACGAGGGCGGCGGAGCCGATCTGATGGCCGACCCTGATGCGGTAGCGGGCGACGATCTCGTTGCCGAGGAAGCCGACGAGCCCGGCCGCGGCGACCGCTCCCAGATGGTCGACGCGCTGGGGGTGCAGGAGGCGGTCGATCGCGGCCCAGGCGGCGAGCGCACTCGACAGGGCGATCATCGCGAGGACGGCGAGGCCGGCGAGGTCCTCGGCGCGGCCGTAGCCGTAGGTGAACCGGGCGGTGGCCGGGCGGCGCGCCACGGTGAAGGCGATGAGCAGGGGGACCGCGGTGAGCGCGTCGGCGACGTTGTGCAGGGTGTCGCCGAGGAGCGCGACCGATCCGGACAGTGCCACGACGGCGGCTTGCAGGGCGGCGGTCAGCCCGAGACCGGCCAGGCTGATCAGGAGGGCGCGGCGGCCGGCGGTGTCGGCTTCCAACGCGTCGCCGATCTGGTCCGCCGGATCGTGGCTGTGCCCTCCGGCCAGGTCTGACAGGCCGTGACGAAGCCGCGCCCACCGCCCGCTCGCGTGGTGGTCATGCTGTCCGCCGTGCGGGTGCCCGCCGTGATGATGCCCGTGCCCGTGGGCGTGAGCGTGGCCATGGGTGGGGAGCTCATGCTCGTGGCCGCTGTTCATGTTCCGCGACGATAGACGAAAACGATCAATGCGGCATGGTGGCAGCTGCCATCCCATCGCACCTGCGTCCTGGTGCGTACCGCGGGCCGCTGGTGCCGGTTCGGTTGCTCGTCTGTGCCCAGCCCCTA
>NZ_CDWRCK010000113.1:0-6487 GCF_977927595.1 Frankia sp. CcWB3 | reverse complement strand
ATCATCGCAGGTCACAGGCCTGTGGAGGGTTCGAAACGCGCAAGTTATTTCATTTCGACTCCTAGGAGCTGTTCGACGGGAACGTGGTCGACGCCAAGCTGGGGAATCCGGTTGATCGTGGCCTGCGCCTGGCCATCGCTGATCTTGTTGCCGAGAGCGAGCCCGCGCATGACCGAGAACAGCTCGATCTTCCAGTGCTCGGGAGCCGCCCACTCTGGGTCGGCGCTCAGGATCGAGCGGGCCCGTCGCCCTCGGTCGTCGGCGTAGACGAGGGCGTTGGCGAGCACGGAAGCGTCCACTACGACCATCCGGAACCGTGCGCTCCTGGCTCGTCCGTTGATGTCGCCTCGACGTGCATGGCGCGGGCGGCTGCCAGCACGTCGGCGGCGGCTGGAGCATCCACGCCGGCGCCGCCGCCCGCCGCGAGTTCGTCTTCCACAGCAGCGAGGACCTGCTGGTTTCGAGCATACCGGGCCTGTCGGGTGAGTACTCCGAGTAGGAACGCCTGCAGTGACTGGCCTTGCTGGCGAGCGTACTGCGCGAGCGTGTCACGTACGTCTTCCGGTGCGTCGCGTACGGTGACTGCAATTGGCATGCCTGCATTATGACTGCAGAATGCAGGCTGGTCAAAGTCGGGTCGCGGTCGAGTACGAACTGCTCGGCGCGGCCGGGGTCACGGTCGTGGGAATGCCCGAGCTCGGCGAGCGGGCCCGCGCCATGAAGGCTCACCTGGCCGTCTGATCATCGACTGGATCGCCCGCGATGGTGCCCGGGTGGGCCGGTGCCCGCCCCGGCTGCCGCGCGGAGGTCGGTCCGGGCGATCTTCTTGCCCGCCGACGACGCATCCGGCGCGCCTTAACGGATATCGTAGGTGGCGCGGCGTCGCCGTGCCGCCACGCCGCTGGCTGATCGAAACCAAGGGCGCGCCATCCCTGTCAGCTGAGGTGGCTCAGCAGTTGAGGCGGCTGCGGCGGTGCGGTCGGCGCAACCGCGAGGGGGTGGGTCGGTGGGCGTGATTCGGGTGGAACCATACGGCGGCCGCGACTTCGACGTCGAGGTCGCGGAGGAGACGTCTCCGGGAGTCCGCGGGCTCTCCTTCAACTACCGGGTGCAGGTCGATGACAAGGTGCTCGCGGCGGTGGGGCTCTCGCCCGACGATGTGCCGGGCCTGATCGCGTTGGTCCGCGCGTCGTTCGCGTTCCTGCTCGCGCGGGAACCGGCCGGGTCCATCCTGCCCACCTTCGAGCTGTCCGAGATCACCCGCTACTTCCCGAACTATCCGGCGGAGATCGCCGGCAGCGTGCCGAGATGAGCGGGGCCGGGGCACCGGGGGACGTGGACGCTCTGCTGTTCGTCTCGTTCGGGGGTCCCGAGGGGCCCGGCGACGTGTTGCCGTTCCTCCGCAACGTGACCAGGGGCCGGGACATTCCCGCCTCCCGGCTGGCGGTCGTCGCCGAGCAGTACCACCTGTTCGGTGGGCGTAGCCCCCTCAACGAGCAGAACCGGGCGCTGGTCGCCGCGTTGCGTGCGGAGCTGCCCGGGCTGCCGGTCTACTGGGGGAACCGGAACTGGGCGCCCTATCTGACCGACACGGTCGCCCAGATGGCCGCCGACGGCATCCGGCGTGCCGCGTGCTTCGTCACCTCGGCTTTCTCGTCCTACTCGGGATGCCGGCAGTACCGGGAGGACCTCGCGGCGGCCGCCGCCGCGGTGGGGGACCGTGCGCCCGAGCTGGTGAAGCTGCGGCTGTTCTTCGACCATCCGGGGTTCGTGGAGCCGATGGTGGACCGCGGCGTCGCGGCGCTGGCCGACCTGCCGGCGAAGGTGCGTCCCGATGCCCATCTGATCTTCACCGCGCATTCGCTCCCCCTCGCGCAGGCCCGCGCCAGCGGGCGTGGCGAGGGCGCCTACGCTCACCAGCTGCGGGCTACCGCAGCGGTGATTACCGAGGGGATCGAACGCATCACCGGCGTGCGTCATCCCTTCGACCTGGCCTTCTGTAGCCGCAGTGGGTCGCCGGACGTGCCGTGGCTCGAGCCGGACGTGCGCGATCGGCTCGCGCGGCTGGCCGCGGCGGGGGCCGCCAGTGCCGTGATCATTCCGCTGGGATTCGTCAGCGATCACATGGAGGTCCGCTATGACCTCGACGTGGGGGCCCTGGAACGGGCGCGGAAGCTGGGCCTGCCGGCGACGCGGGCGGGCACCGTCGGGGTGGATCCGCGGTTCGTCTCGATGGTGGGAGAACTGATCGAGGAGCTGCGTCGTCCCGGCGGCGCCCGACGGTCGCTGACCGGCCTCGGGCCCTGGCCGGCGGACTGCCCCGCGCACTGCTGCGAGCCCTTCGGGCCGCCGCGGACCTGAACCCCCGCGGACCCGAATCCGGGGTGGTCCTGAAGCCAGGAGGGTGGGGGAGGGCGGACCGCATGGCGAGGCGGCCATACTGATGGTGAGCCGAGGCTGATGGGGAACCGATACTGATGGGGAACGAAGCGATCAGGACCGAACGACGAAGCGAGTCAAGGTAACGGAGCGATCGGAGATATGCGGCGCTACGTGTTCGAATCCCCGGAAAGGTTCGTGGTGGGAACCGTCGGCCAGCCGGGTGACCGGATCTTCTTCCTGCAGGCTGCCGGGCGTGGTCAGGTCGTGACGGTCGGTCTGGAGAAGACCGAGGTCACCGCCCTGGCGGAGGGGCTGACCGCGTTGCTAGGCCAGGTGGGCCAGACCCAGGGCATCGTGCTTCCGACCGCTTCGGACGTCGAGATCGATCTTGCCCCGCTGGATGCCCCGTTCGAGGAGGACTTCCATCTGGGCCAGCTCACGGTGTCCTGGGACGGCCACCGGGTCTTCGTCGAGGCGGCCGGGCTGTCCCCCGGGGAGTTCCGGCTCCCCGAGAGCGAGGACGAGCTCGACTCGTTGCGGGTGGGACTGTCGATCAAACAGGCCCGTGCCTTCATCGAACGAGCCCGCACGATCGTTGCCGCCGGGCGTCCACCGTGCGTCCTGTGCGGCCGCCCGGACGATCCGGCCGGGCACTTCTGCCCTCGGCTGAACTGATCGGAGCCGGCCGGAGCCGGCCGGGGCGGGCAGCCGGCGATCGTCAGATCGTCAGTTCGAGGGCGGCACAGGGGCGTACGTCGGGTCGAAGGCATCGTAGGCTGCTGCATAGGCGCGACGCACTGCCGCGGAAAGGTTGCGCAGCGCCGCGGACCTGCGGGCGATCTCGCTCGCGGTCACCGCGGCACCGTCGTCCCGGGCAGCGAGGTCGAGCAGGGCCGACAACCGCTCCGCCCGGGCCAGCAGGGCGTGCGCCCCCGGTGGATGACCCGGGCCCAGCCCCGGGCCCGGCTCCTCCTCCCCGCGGTCGCGCAGCAGGGCGAGCACCTCGGGGCGAGCGATTGCGATGTCGAGGTCGATGAGCGCGGCCGTCGTGGTGCGGATCGCGTTGCTGAGGTCGTGTTCCGCGGCGCGCAGGCCGGCTCCGGGCGGTGGCACGCGGGACGCGACGAGCACCCGCCAGTGCACCGACTCCAGCCGCCCCTCCAGGGCCGGCCCGTGCACGACGACCCCGGGAACGAGCACCAGCGGTGGGTTCGGGCCGATCACGATGATCGCCTCCCCGGCGGTGATCGCGTCCCTGTTCACCTCCGCCGGGCCGGGCAGGCCGGTGGCGTCCCCGGGGGCGGGCAGGACCAGCCGGAGCCGTTGCGCTCCGGCCGAACGCAGGGCTCCCAGGCCCAGCACGAGCGGCTCGTCGCCGAGGGTGTGCGGCGCCGCCTCGCCGCCGAGCGCGCGGTGCATCTGGGTGATGACGTCGTCGAGCCCGACGAGCCCGGCAAGCCACGCATTGCCCCATCCGGTGAGGACTCCGGACCGGGGCGACGCTGACAGGGCGGGAAGCACATTGCCTACCGTAGGCAATCGAGGAGCCTTCAGGCTCGCCGAGGAGGCCGTACCAGACCTTTTTCCGGGTGATAGCGCCATTTGTCGCCTCTGGGCAGGCACCGCCCGGCCAGCCAGGGCAGGCCCACGCTCAGCAGCCAGTAGGAATGCTCGATGATTCCTGGAGCCGGTTCCTCATGATCGGGTCCGTCCGGCAGACCCACGAGTGCTACCCCGGCGTGCGACAGACGATGGGCGAACGCCTGCGCGATCAGGCGGTGGCCGCGTGGCCCCGGGTGGATCCGGTCCACGTCGAAGCTGGACCGGCTGCGCACCGCAGGGTGCCCGCCGAGGTCGACCATCAACACCCCGGGGTCCGTCCGGGCCGCGGCATGGACCGCCGCGTTGAGCCGTTCGACCCGTTCGCTCAGGATCCGGCCGAACGGCGCCGGCACCGGGAGCAGCCGGCTGGGATCGGGCATGGTCGCGGTGAGCACGACGACTCCGTCAGCCCGCAGACGGCCCACCGTCCAGACCAGGTCCTGACGTAACCGCAGCGGATCGAACGTCGGTTTCAGCACGTCGTTCATGCCGGCGATCACGCTGGCGATCTGGGGGCCTAGCGACAGGGCGACGGGAAGCTGACGGGTACGCACGTCGTGCGTGGTCGCTCCCGTGGTGGCCAGATTGGTGAATTCCACGGCGCCGGCCGGGCCCAGGCACGCGGCGAGCCGGGCGGCGAAGCCCCGTCCTCCCGTCGCGGAGCGGCGGTGTTCGCGTCCCATCGTCACGCCGTCGCCGAGGCCGACCGTGATGCTGTCGCCCAGCGCGACGAACCGTCGGGATCCGGTACCGGAGTCCATGGCTCTGCCCGCCTTTCAGACCGCGAGTCAGGCCGCGAGCGGCGGCGCCGGTGGCTGCGGGAAGGCCGTGCCCGGGGCGGCCGGACCGGGCGAGTCGTGGCAGGCGAGGAAGCCCGCGACCGTGGTCGACCAGGGGAACTGCTCCGCGCGGGCCCGGGCCGCGACCCGGCGCGCGTGGACCTGCGCCGGCGAGGCGGACAGCAGGTCCACGACGGCGTCGGCGAACGTGAATCCGCTGCCCGCGGCGATCACGCCTACTCCCGGGACGATCAGTTCTGCGAGCGCACTGGCGTGGTGCACCACTGCCGGGGTGCCGCTGGCGAGCGCCTCCAGGGCGGTCAGCCCGAAGGTCTCCACCGGGCCGGGGGCGAGCGCGAGGTCGGCGGTCGCCAGCAGGCCGGCGAGCCGTTCCCGGTCGGCCACGAACCCGAGGAAGGTTACCGGCAGCCCGGCCGCATGCCGTTCCAGCCGGCCCCGATGGGCCCCGTCACCGGCGATCACCAGGCGCGCCGGCACCCGGCGGCGGACGAGTTCGGCTGCCGCGTCCACGGCGAGGTCGACCCGCTTCTCCGGTGCCAGCCGGCTGGCCACCACCAGCAGCGCCTCCTGGTCACGGGCGAAGGCGCGTCGCAGGGTCAGGTCGTGGTGAGCGGAGGAGAAACGGTCGAGCTCGACGCCGAGCGGAACGTGGCGCAGGTTGCCGGCGCCGATGCGGACGAACTCCGCCGCCGCCCAGGCCGTCGTCGCCACGACGGAGTCGAAGGCGGCCGCGAACGAAGCGTTCGCCCGGTCCGCGGCTGTCGAGACCGGCAGGACTCCCCGCAGCGGTGCGGGTGTCCAGGTGCCGAGCAGGCGGTCGAGCCGCTCGTGGCTGACGACCAGCGACGGCACCCCGCGACGGCGGGCCCATCGGGCTAGTGGACGCAGGGTCGCCCGGTCGTGGACCTCGAGCCGGTCGGGCCGTTCCCGGTCGAGCAGGTCGGTGACGCGCCACGGCTCGGTGATGATCCGGTAACCGGTTCCGGGTAGCCGGGGGGCGCGTAGTTGGAACACGCGGGCATCCGGCTGGACCAGTTCGGCGTCCTGCTCGCCCGGAATGATCTGGACGACCTCGTGGCCCGCCGCGGTGTAGCCGGCGGCGAGGTGGCGCAGTGTCGTCCGGATGCCGCCGGAGGCCGGCGCGACGAAGTTTGCCGCCTGCACGATCTTCATGCTGACCACCCGTCGTTTCTCGTCCCGGGCCGCTCGCGTGCGTCCCATCCGTCCCGTCGTCCGCCCCGCCGTCCGCTCCGTCCCTCAATGACCGGGCCGGGGTGCCTGAGGCGGCCGAAGCGGCCGGCCCCGCCGCCGGTGCCGAGCACGTCACGGTAGTGGCCGAGCAGCTCGTCGCCGACTGCGCTCCACCCGCATCCCACGACCGACTCCCGGGCCGCCGCACCCATCGCCACCCGGCGAGGGAGGTCGTCGGCCAGGGCCGCGACCTGCGCCCGCAGGGCCGCGGGGTCGCCGGGAGTGTAGTGCAGCCCGGTGCGGCCGTGCTCGACAACGTCGAGCAGCCCGCCCGCCGCGGGGGCGACCACCGGTACCCCGCTCGCCTTGGCCTCCTGCGCCGCCTGGCAGAATGTCTCGTGGATGCCGGTGTGGACGAAGACGTCGAGACTCGCGACCGCAGCCGAGAGCTCCTGCCCGGCGCGGAATCCGAGGAACGCCGCGTTCGGCATCGACCGGGCGAGGGTGGGGCG
>NZ_CDWRCK010000112.1:9593-13473 GCF_977927595.1 Frankia sp. CcWB3 | reverse complement strand
ATCAATCCCCGCATCCGTACTGCTATCCTGCCCTGGGGAGTATGTAGTCCGCGCCGGAAGCAGGCGGCAACCACCGGGGGGCATCTGGAAGCACGGGGTTACGTCCACCCTGCTTCACGGAATTCTGACTCCTCGGCAGATCTGCCTAGTCGAAGGTTCTGCAGGGCACAGCGCCCCGGGCCCTTCGCGCCGAAGGGCACTGAAGATTCATGGGGGAGAATTCTCATGTCGACAGCTCAGACTCGGCCGACGGTCAGCGTTGTCATTCCAGCGTTGAACGAAGCCCGGAATCTGGCACATGTATTTGCCCGCCTGCCAGCCGATGCGGAGATCGTGCTCGTCGACGGGCGGTCGACCGACGGAACCGTCGAGGTGGCACGGCGACTGCGGCCGGACGTGGTCATCGTAAACCAGACCCGCCGCGGGAAGGGTAACGCGTTGGCCTGTGGATTCGCGGCGGCCACCGGCTCCATCATCGTCATGCTCGACGCGGACGGCTCCGCCGATCCCGGTGAGATCGACGCCTACGTGTCCGCGCTTGTCCTCGGCGCAGACTTCGCGAAGGGCTCCCGCTTCTGCGCTGGCGGTGGGAGCAGCGACATCACCCAGCTGCGCCGCCTGGGCAACCGGGTACTCAACGGCCTGGTCAACCTGCTGATCGGCAGTCGCTACACCGACCTATGCTACGGCTACAACGCCTTCTGGCGGCATTGCCTGCCAGTGCTGGAGATGGAGCCCGGCCGCACCGACTCGGTGAAGCGATGGGGTGATGGGTTCGAAGTCGAGACCCTCATCAACATGCGGGTCGCGCTCGCCGGCATGCGCGTAGTCGAGGTGCCCAGCTACGAGCACCACCGGATCCATGGCGCCAGCAACCTCAACGCGCTCTCCGACGGCACCCGGGTGCTGCGCACCATCCTGGTCGAGGCCCGTGGCAAGGCCCGGATCCGGCCACGTGCCACCGTCCCGCCGCACCCACTGCTCGACATCCCCGAGCAGAAGCATGCGCCGACCACCCCACTCGGCCTGAGCACCCCGGCCGGCCCCGCCGCCTCGATCACCACCTCCACGACGCGGCTGGAGAACGCGTGACCCACGATGTGACCAGCAGCATTCCGGGCCTGGGGCAGTTCGGCGTCCTCGGCTCCGGTAGTCGCACCGGAACCGGACCCCACGCCGCGCATCTTCCCGGGTCGCGGTCTGCTGACGACCGACCGAGCGCGTCCGTGGTCGTGTGCTGCTACACCGAGGCCCGTTGGGACGACCTCTGCGCGGCCGTCGCCAGCGCCCACGACCAACTCGGGGTACACGACGAGCTTGTCCTCGTCGTTGACAACAACGAGGCCCTGCTGCGGCGTGCCGTCAGCGCCATGCCGGATGTCACCGTGGTGGCGAGCACGGGCCCACGCGGCCTGTCCGGCGCACGCAACACCGGCATCGCGGCCACCACAGGCGACATCGTCGTCTTCCTCGATGACGATGCCAGGGCGGAACCGAGCTGGCTCGAGCGCATGCTTGCCCCGTATGCCGATTCCCGTGTCATGGGAGTCGGTGGTGCCGCCCGTCCGGCCTGGCCCACCACCCGGCCCACATGGTTCCCGCCCGAGTTCGACTGGGTCGTCGGATGCAGCTACGAGGGTCTGCCCACCTCACGGGCGCCCGTCCGCAACCCGATCGGCGCATCCATGTCCTTTCGGCGCTCGGCCTTCGATGCGGTCGGCGACTTCACGCACGGCATCGGCCGCACAGGCACGGACCCGATGGGCTGCGAGGAGACGGAGTTCGGGATTCGGCTGCGCCAGTCCGATCCGAAGGCGGTCGTTCTCTACGAGCCCGCATCGGTGGTCGCCCATCGGGTGACCACCGAACGAACAACCTTCACCTACTTCCGGCGACGCTGCTATGCCGAGGGGCTGTCCAAGGCGCGGGTTGCCGGGCTCGTCGGCCAGGAATCAGCCCTGGAGGCGGAGCGGACGTATGTGAGTCGGACCCTTCCCCGGGCTGTCTGGCGTGATCTGTCCAGCGCCGGTCACCGCTCGCGCGCAGCGGCGATCGTCTTCGGAGTGGCCGCGACATCCTGCGGCTACCTACGCGGGCGACTCGGACGCCGAGCAGGCTAAGCACGATGAGGGCCGGCCCGGGAACATACCCGAGCGAGGACCCGCGCGGTGTGGGTGACGGAGAGCAGGTCTCGGCTCCCCGTCACCCACACCCGGCACGCCTCGTCACGTAGGTCACCCACCCGGCGGCAACCGCTCCCGCCAAACCCCCTGTGCCACCACTGCGGCCATCGTTGTGCCAGACGTCTCAGAGCAGGTTCGCCGGCGCCCGGTAGATCTTGATCCAGTCGACGAACATCGTGACCGTTGGCGGCGTCTGTGCGTTCCTGCACGGGACCACCTGAAAACAGCCTCGATCATGCTGAAGCGTCATATGCATCGGCTTTACCGGGATCATATTGCGTTCACGCGCATTCGTCGGCCGCCTGACCGTCCAGGTTGGCTTACCGTCCAGATAATATACGATACGATTCGGCAACCATTCCACCCCGACTGTGTGCCACTGGGTAAAATCAGCGTACACTTTTTTTCCAACTGCCGATTATCGCTGCCGAAATGAAGGAAGTTACTGCCGACCTGACGCTGCGGGTCCGGGACCTCAATGACGTCGATCTCCCCGTCGACCGGCCACTTCTCAGACTGCGGCCAGAGCAGTACCACCGCCGAGTACCCGGACCCCCGCTCCACGCGAATCCGCGCCTCCCACCGCCCGTACCGCAGGTTGATGCGGCTGGCGACACCGCCGGAAACGTCACGCCCAGCCGCATCGATCCATCCGGTGAGCCGCAGCGTGCCGTTCGCCACCGAGACGTTGGCCGGTGACCTGGGCATCAGCGGGACCTGCGGCGAGTCGTAGATCGTCCACCGGTTCGGGTCGAGCGTGTTCCCGTTGAAGGAGTCGGCGTAGACCGGCGTTCCCCAGACCGGATTCGGCGCCCATGTCGACGTCGAACCCGGCGGATCACTGACAGCCGACGGCGCGGACGGGGACGGGGACGCCGGCAGGGTGGAGGCCCCCGACGACGCAGGCTGCTTGTCGGACGGATCCGACGACATCCCCGGCTGCGGGGTCGACGAGGCTGACGTCGGCCCACCGGGCAAGGCCGACCCCCCATCCTCGCCATCGGACGTCCAAGCCGGTCCGCAGGCGGCCACCAGCACCAACAAAACTATCAAAAGTCGACGGTCGGGCCGCCGAACGGTCTTTCGCATGACAACCCCCGCCGCAGATCGCTCCACCGTGCTCCCCAGACAGCGACGGCGACGGCACCGGCACGACTAACAGGACCGTAGCCATTGTCCGTCGCACACGGTTCCTCGTGGACACGGATTGCCAACTCCGAAGACGCGGTCTGCCCGGCACCCAGCATGCCATCCGGACATCGGCCGTGGCTATCCGAGGAGATTTTAATTTTAACGTCGACGCCAGGCGCATCAAACCTAGACCGGCCGTTAGAATAACGGACCCGCGGGTCCGCGGCACGCCAAGCATGAACAGGTGCCCGCCACGCAGGGAGGGCCGGTCGGGGCTGCGAAGCCAGATGAGCAAACTATACGCGAGGACGGCGAGACGGAAGCACCGGCAGCTGTTCTGGCCGGCCTGGTTGCGGTTCGGTCCGCCTGATGCATCCCTGACCACACATTGAGGTTGGCGACCGTGCCCGTGTTGTGCGACCGGCTACGGTCCGGGACGGATACGGCGCAGTACGCTCCCTTTTAGTACGCACCCTCGCGGCGCAGGACCGCGAACACGGTACGCCAGAGGATGTAGAAGTCGAGGGGCAGCGACCAGTTCTGCACGTACCGCAGATCCAAGCGCA
>NZ_CDWRCK010000112.1:0-9177 GCF_977927595.1 Frankia sp. CcWB3 | reverse complement strand
GCCACCCTGGCCGACCCGGGTCTGCTTGAAGATGGCCGGCCCCCGACTGGTCAGGCGCACCGCCAGCGCCAGGGCCAGGAACAACGGCGCGCACAGCAGGAGAACCCCCGCGGCCACACTGCGGTCGAACAGGCCCTTCATGGCCCGCCGCGCGCCGGTGAGCTCCGGCTCCTCGACGTGCAGCAGCGGCAGCCCGGCCACCGGACGGATCGAGATCCGCGGCCCGGTCACGTCGGTCAGCGCCGAGGAGACCAGCACGTCGACGTCGCTGCCCTCCAGCGTCCACAGCACCCGGCGCAGCGTCTCGCCGTCCATCTGCGGACTGATCGCGACCGTGGTGGCGTGCGTGGCCGTGATGGCAGTGTGCAGGGTCTCCGACGTCCCGACGATCGGCACCCCCAACAGGTCGAACCCCCCGCGTTCCGGGGAGTCGTGGCTGTGCCGGCCGGGCGAGCGGTCGAGCACGACACCGACGACCGACCAGCCCGACGTCGGATCCCGCTGGGCCAGCCGGACCAACGCCGCCGCGGAGTCTCCCGCCCCGACCACCAGCACCCGGTGCAGGCAGCGGCCCGCCCGGCGCATCCGGTGCAGGTAGCCGCGCGCGGCGGCGCGGCCGGCCACGGTCAGCAGCAGCGCCGCCGGGAAGGCGATCAGCACGTAGGCACGCGCGAGCTCGGCCTTGGTCGCATAGGACAGGACGGCCACCACCGCGGTGAGCTGCGCGGCGGCGTTGAGGACCCGGCGGAACTCCTCCGAGCCACTGCCGAGGAACCGGCTCTCGTACGCCCGGCTCAGGTACATCGACAACACCCATGCGACGGGCAGCAGGATCGACATGGCGACATACGGCGTCGCGGAGACCGGCTTCAGGTCGAACTCGACCAGTCCGCCGAACCGGACCAGGTAGGCCACTCCCGCCGCGACCACGCAGGCGACCGCGTCGGAGCCCACGAGCAGCCAGCCGTACGGCCGTTCCCAGCGAACCTTCGCCCGGTAGCCGACGGCACCGTCGGACGCTCGGTCCGCGCCGGGGTCCGCGCCCACCTCGTAGCGGTCGTACCAGGCGGGCCCATCGGCCCCGTCGAGCGGTTTCGGGATGGCATCCGTGCCCGGCCCCGCGGCCAACCCCACCTGTGCATGGCTGAAGACAGTGCCCGTCACCTGGCAGACCCCCCACGGCCGCAACATCTTCGGACCGACGACGGGGAGAACACTGGTTGGCGCCGACAACGCGTGTCACCTGTGTATCGACGCGCCCCGGCCTGGTGCCGAGCCCCCGAACCCGCCGCACCACCGACCATCCGGACCCCCCATCCGACCGGCACTGCACGTACGCGCGTAACTCTAACGTGCCGAGATGGGAGGATCCACGGCGTCAACCCCCGATGACTCATACGCGTAACAAAAATCGCAACTAGGCGTCCAGCGACACCACGGTCAAGCAACACCGGACAGGTACGCCCGTAGCAGCCGCTCGGCCTCGTCGATCGCGGCGAGCTCGACGTACTCGTCCCGGGTATGGGCCAGGTTGGGATCGCCCGGCCCGTAGTTGAGCGCCGGGATTCCGAGCTCGGCGAAGCGCGCCACGTCCGTCCAGCCGTACTTCGCCACCGGCACTCGACCGGTGGCGGCGACGAACGCCGCCGCGGGCGGGGCGGCGAGCCCGGGCAGCGCCCCGCCAGCGAGATCGGTGACCTCGACGTCGTAGCCCCCCAACACCTCGCGGACATGCGCCACCGCCTCGTCGGGGCCGCGGTCCGGGGCGAACCGGAAGTTTACCGTGACCTGGCACCGGTCGGGGATCACGTTGCCCGCTACCCCACCGTCGATCCGCACCGCGCAGAGCCCCTCGCGGTAAGTGCAGCCGTCCAGCGTCACCGTCCGCGCCCGGTAGCCGGCGAGGCGGCGGAGCAGATCGCCGGCCTTGTGGATGGCGTTGTCCCCGAGCCACGACCGGGCCGAGTGCGCCCGGGTGCCGGGGAGCGTCACGACCACCCGCAGGGTGCCCTGGCAACCCGCCTCGATCTCGCCGGAGGTCGGTTCCATCAGGATGGCCAGATCCGCCGCCAGCCAGTCCCGGTGCCAGGCGGCGAGCCGGCGCAGCCCGTTGCGGGCCACCTCGACCTCCTCGTGGTCATAGCAGACCCAGGTGACGTCGTGACTCATCGCGCCGGGCGTGGCGACCGGGAGCGTGCCCGCGAGCCGCAGCGCGACCGCGACCCCTGCCTTCATGTCCGAGGTCCCGCAGCCGTAGAGCCGCCCGCCCACCACACGCGAGGGCAGGTTGCCCGCCAGCGGAACGGTGTCCAGATGGCCGGCGAGCAGGATCCGGCCGGGCAACCCCAGCTCGGTCCTGGCCACCACGGCGTCACCGTCCCGGTCGACCCGCAGCCCGTCCACCGCGGTGAGCGCCTTCTCCACCGCATCCGCGAGGGCGGCCTCGTCCCCACTTACCGAGGGCACGTCGACCAGCGCCCGGGTCAGCTCGCCGACGGGCGCCGTGAGGTCGAGGCTCATGCCGTCACCCTACGGCCACCGGGCCAGCGGATCGTTAACCGGCGACAGGACGCCAGCCAGCAATAAGATCGCTAACCGGTGACAGGATCGTTAGCCGGCGACGCCGTGCTCCCGCAGGATGTCGTTCAGCGCCAGCTTGTCGTGGATCTCGCCCTCGGCGAGCGTCCGCAGCACCAGGATGCAGGGCATCGCGAACTCCCCGCCCGGGAACGACTTCACCCGGTTGGAACCGACCGCGACCGCCCGCTCCGGGATCTCCCCGCGCGGGTATTCCGCGCCGGTCGTGGCGTCGAAGACATGGGTGGAGGCGGTCAGGATCGCCCCGGCGCCGAGCTTGGCCCCGCGGCGCACCCGCGCGCCGTCCACCACCATGCAGCGACTGCCGACGAAGGCGTCGTCCTCGACGACGACGGGGACCGCGTTCGGCGGCTCCAGAACCCCGCCGAGCCCGGCCCCACCGGACAGGTGCACGTTGCGGCCGACCTGGGCGCAGGACCCGACCGTGGCCCAGGTGTCGACGAGGGTGCCGGCACCGACGTAGCCGCCGATGTTGGTGTAGCTCGGCATGAGGACGGCCCCGGGCTCGACGTGCGCGCCCCAGCGCACGATCGCGCCCGGTACCACCCGCACGCCGTCGAATCGGGTCTTGAGCGGCACCCGGTCATGGAAGCGGAAGTCACCCGCGGACGACTCGACCATGGCGAGAACCTTGAAGGACAGCAGGATCGCCCGCTTGGCCCGCTCGTCAACGGCGACCGAGCCGCCCGCGGTGACCGTGGCGACCCGGGCCACGCCCGCATCGATGGCGTCGACGGCGGCCACCACGATCTTGCGGGCGTCGGCGTCGTCAGTGTTCAGCTCCGCCCGCCGTTCCCACAGTTCGTCGACGGCGGGATCGATCGGAGAGTCGAGGGATGTGTTCGAGGCGCTCACAAGCCCGACCCTACGAGGTGGCCCCGGCCTCGCGAGGTAGCGGGGCCACGGATCCGGGCCGGGTGCTAACGGATGTCCGGCTCGGCGCCCCCATAGCTACCCTGAGCGATCGGCTGACCGTAGTCGGGCCGAGCGCCGTAGTCAGGCTGCCCCGTGGCGGCGACCGGCGACAGCATCGTCATCCGTTCGGGAACCGTCGCCACCTGCGAGTCCGCAGCGGTCAGGGCGATCCGGACGTGATACCGGCCATCCTCCCCGTAAAACGTCCCGGGCGCGACGAGTATCCCGACCTCGGCCAGCGCGTCCACCGTGGCCCAGGCGTCCTCACCCCGGGTTGCCCACAGGTAGAGGCCGGCCTCGCTGTGATCGATGGTGAATCCCGCGACCGCGAGTGCCGCCGCGAGGACGGCCCGCCGGTTGGCGTAGCGCGCCCGCTGATCCGCCACATGCATGTCGTCGGCGTACGCGGCCGCCATGGCGGCCTGCACGGGCGTCGGCATCATGAAGCCGGCGTGCTTGCGGACCGCGAGGAGGCCCTCGACCAGGGCCGAGTCACCGGTGACGAACCCGGCCCGGTAGCCCGCGAGGTTGGACCGCTTCGACAGCGAATGCACTGCCAGCAGTCCCTCGTGGGAGCCGCCGCACACGTCGGGGTGCAGCACCGAGACGGGCCGGCTCTCCCAGCCCAGCTCGATGTAGCACTCGTCGCTGGCGACGATCACACCGCGCTCCCGCGCCCAGGTGACCACGGCGCGCATCTCGGCGACCGTGAGCACCCGCCCGGTCGGGTTCCCCGGCGAGTTCAACCAGATCAGGGTCACCCCATCGGCCGGGCCCACCACCGGTTCGCAGCGGGCGAGCAGCGCGCCGACCTCGTAGGTCGGATAGGCCGGAGTCGGCACCCACACCCGGTCACCAGGTTCGAGCCCGAGCTGACCGGGGAGCTGAGCCACCAGTTCCTTCGTCCCGAGCACGGGCAGCACCGCGCCCGGGTCGACGAGCACGCCGAGCCGGCGGGCCAGCCAGCCGGCCGCCGCCTCGCGCAGTTCCGGGGTACCCGCTGACCGCGGGTACCCCGGAGCGTCAGCGGAGCCCGCCAGCGCCTGCTGCACGACGGCCGGCGCGGCGTCGACCGGAGTACCCACCGAGAGGTCGACCAACCCGTAGGGATGCAGCCGGGCCTTCTCCTTGAAGGAGACCAGCTGGTCCCACGGGAAGTCGGGCAGCCGCACCCGGGACCGGGCCGGTGACCGCGGGACTCCGGAGATGTTGCCGGGTCTCCCAGGGCCGCTCAGGACTCGCCCTGAGGAGCCAGCGCGGCGACCGTCGGCGGGTCGAAGTCCAAGGCGCCGACCTTCGATGCGCCGCCAGGCGACCCGAGCTCCTCAAAGAAGTTCGCGTTGGTGTCGGTGTACCCCTTCCACTGATCGGGAACGTCGTCCTCGTAGTAGATGGCCTCCACCGGGCAGACCGGCTCACAGGCACCACAGTCGACGCACTCGTCAGGCTGGATGTAGAGCATCCGTCCGCCTTCGTAGATGCAGTCGACCGGGCACTCCTCGATGCAGGCCCTGTCCTTGACATCGACGCAGGGCTCTGCGATGACGTAGGTCACCGGTTTTTCCTCCTCCGGCTCACGGGCGACTGAGTCCTTAGTATCGACCTGGACAGTTCCGTGTCGACAACAAGGGCGTGCGCTGGTGGTGTATGTCGTCCGCATCACTCCGGCCGATGTCGGCGCGCGAGTTATGCTCCGCCACCGCATCCCCGGACCGGTATCCCTCAGTGATGTTCTCGGAACGTTGCGGTCATGGTCATCGGGTGTGCTCACGGTTGTCACTGCCGAGGGCACACCCGTCCAGGTTACCGAGGATGCCGTCGTAGCGGCACGCGTCATCCCACCCCGCCCACCGACACGACGTACGCGGAATGTCCCGGGTGCGACGGCTCTCACGGAGATTGTCCCGAATACGACTACCCCGAAGGCGACTATCGCGGAGGCGACTGTCCTGGGGACGACCGTCCCGGACCCGCCCGATCCAGAGGCGCCCGATCCAGAGGCGCCCAATTCGAAGGTGCCCGGCCTGAAGGCGGCTGCCCCACCAGGAGCGGCTGCCCCGGAGGCGGCTGCCCCCGGCGTGAACGCTCCGAGCGAGCTCTCGTGAGCACCCGCAGCCGCGGCAGGTTCGCCGAGGTCGTGCGCCGCGAGCCGATCGACCTGGCGGTCGCCTGCCATCTGCTCACCGCCGAGGTCGACCCGGCAGCCGACACCCCCGACGCCACCGCCACCCTGAACGCCCTCGACACACTCGCCGCGCAGGCCCGTCCACTGCTCGCCGCGCGGACGACCTCGAGCCGACGGTCCCGGTTCCCCCGGGCCGACCACGGTACGCCGATGGCACGCCAGACCGGCGCACCGGGGCAGGCACCACCCGGGCAGGCACAGCCCGGGCAGGCACAGCCGGGATCCGGATCCGAGGCGGCGGGGCGCTTGGAGGGGGTCGGCCCGGGAGCGGGGGATTTCGACCCGAGGATCGCCGCCGAGACGCTGCACGAGTCCCTGGGGCTCGCCGCCGGCTTCGCCGGGGCCGAGGACGACTACACCGACCTCCGCTCCTCGCTGCTCCCCGATGTGCTGCGCCGGCGGCGCGGCCTGCCGATCCTGCTCTCCGTCGTCTGGCTCGAGGTGGCCGCCCGGCTCGGGGTCCCCGCCTATCCCGTCGGGCTTCCGGGGCACGTCGTGGTCGCGGTGGGTTCCCCCCAGGACCACGTGCTCGTCGATCCGTTCGCCGCCGGCCGGCTACTGACGGTGCACGACGCCGCAGAAAAGGTACGCGCGGCCGGGTTCGCCTTCACCCGTGCCCACCTCGCTCCGATGAGCGCGCAGGATGTGCTCACCCGGATCCTCGGCAACATCCGGGTCCTCGGGGCGCGCTCGGACGCGCCGCACATGCGGCTGTGGGCCGTCGAGCTGTCCCTGCTGCTCCCCCACCACCCGGCGAGCCTGCGCCGGGAGCGCGGCGAGCTCCGCGTCCGGTTGGGCGACTTTCTCGGCGGGGCCACCGATCTGGCCGCGTTCGCCAACACGGTGGCCGCGGTCGAGCCGGCCGCCGCGGCGGCCGCCCGCCAAGCCGCCGCCGCGGCCCGCGCCCGGCTCAACTAGCCCCGGAGACCGCCCGCTCGCCTCGGGAATCGCCCGTTAGCTTCGGGAACCGTCTGTTTCCCTCCGCGCCTCTGTTCCTCCCGTATCCGCACCCACCGGGTCGAGGTAGCGCCCGTCGTAGAAGACGAGCGGTCCGACATCGTCCCGCGGCTGGGCGAACGAGACGACCTCACCGAGGACGAGGGTATGATCCCCCCCGGGATGGGTCGTGACTGTCCGGCACTCGAAGACCGACAGCGCGCCGTCGAACAGGACCACTCCGGTCTCTGGCCCGATCGAGTGCTCCCATCCCGCGAACATGTCGCCGGGCTGGTCATACGCGCGTTTCGCAAAGTAGCGCGACGTCTCGGCCATGTCCTCGGCAAGCACCGAGACTCCCCACACCCCCGAGGCCATGAGCGGACCGTGGAAGCGGGCGTCCCGGCGGATGCTGGCGAGCACCAGCAGCGGGTCGAGGGAGACCGAGACGAACGAGTTCGCCGTCATGCCGAGATGGCGACCGTCGGCGACGGTCGTGAGGACCGTCACTCCGGTAGCGAACCTGCCGACCGCCCTGCGGAAGTCCGCTGTCCGCAGCGTCGGCCGGTCGGCCTGGAGGGTCTGGGAGGTCTGGGAGGTCTGGGAGGTCTGGGAGGCGGGCGCGCCGGCCCGGTTCTCTCCACGGTGCGCAGGGCTGCCCACCCGACCACGCTACCCGCTCCGCTCACCGCGTGGGCTCACCACGTGGGCGACAGTCCCCAAGGGCCGGTGACATCTCCCACATCACAAGAGCCGGTGACATCTCCCAGGGCGAGACGGACGACCGGGTGACCGGACGGCCGGGTGACCGGACCGGTGCTCAGCGACCGGGAGGAAGCACCGCGAGCCCCCGCCGTGCCCCGGCGAGGACGATGACCGCGATCGGGCTCAGTGCCTCGAGCAACAGGAACGCGTACCCGAATCCGCTCGCCCGCAACAACAGGTCCCCCTCGGGGCGGGAACTGGCGAACAGCAGCACGACGACGGCCCAGCCGATGAGCACGGTCGTGGGTCCCAGCCGGGTGCCCGTCAGCCACCGCACCAGCAGCGCGGCACCCCCGTTGCCCACCAGCGCGACCAGTACGCCGAGCGACAGCAGCATCCCCCCCGGCCGCGGACCGGCGGGAACGAGGAAGACGCCGTAGAGACCCAGCCCGACCCCCAGAAATACCCCCAGTGTGTAGGAGGCGGTCAGAAAGGCCCTGCCGGGTTGCGGGTCCGGGGACGGTTGCAACGACGGCCGCGCCGGCTGTCGTTGCAACCGGGTTGAGGGCGGCGTCCGGCGGGGACCGGCGCTGGGACGGGGCATTCTCCGACAGTAGGACATCGTCCGCCGGGCCCGCCCGGTCCTCAGGCGGTCACCAGCTCGGCGGGTACGACGATCACGTCCACCAACGCGCCCCGCCGCCACACCGTGAGTTCCACTGGCCGGCCGATCGTGCCCTCGGTCAGCAGTCGCTGGAGATCACCCGGGGTGACGACGGGCGTCCCGGCCACCGACAGGACGAGATCCCCGGTGAACAGCCCGGCGATCCCGGCCGGGCTGCCGACAACCACCTCGGCCAGCCAGACACCGTGGCGCTGCCCGATCCGCTCGGCCACGGCGGGCGGCAGCGGAACACCCGCCCCCGCGACCCCCAGGTACGCCCGGCGGACCCGGCCGTCGCGCATCAACGCGGCGAGGATCTTCCTCGTCGTGTCGTTCACCGGGACGGCCAGCCCCAGGCCGACACCGGCGACGGCGGTGTTCACCCCCACCATCCGGGCGTCGGCCGTGACCAGCGCCCCGCCGGAGTTACCCGGGTTGAGGGCCGCGTCGGTCTGGATCACCTCGTCGACCACCCGCACGGCCGAGCCCGAACGGGTCGGCAACAACCGGCCGAGGGCGCTGACGACCCCGGCGGTCACGCTGCCGGTGAGCCCCAGCGGGTTGCCGACAGCCACGACGAGCTGGCCGACCCGCAGACCCGCGGCGTCCCCGAGGACGGCAGCCGGCGGGGTCGTGCCCCGGGCCCGCAGCACGGCCAGGTCCGAGAGCGGATCGGCACCCACCAGGTCGACCTCGCGCTCGGTGCCGTCCGCGAACTGCGCCAGCCCGACCGACGCTCCGGAGGTGGCCCGATGCCCCTCGACGACGTGCGCGGAGGTCAGCAGGAACCCGTCGTCGGTGAACACCACCCCGGAACCGGCCCCCGCGCCGCGCCGGGTACGCACCCGTAGGCTCGCCACCGACGGGGTCAGCGCCGCGGCCACCCGGGTCACGACCGCGGAATAGGCGTCCAGCGGCTCGACCGGCGGGGAACCGCCGGGCCGCGCCGGGTCGGGTCCGTCTCCCCTGGCACGTCTGGTCCGCATCCGACCTCCTCGGCCGACGCCACACTTACATTGATTACAGCGTTACGAACACGGGGCCGTCCAGAACATTCCCACCGAGGTGCCTGTGCCACCGCGGCCGGCGGGCGGGCGAGCGGGCCAGGTCGTCAGCGGGCCGGGGCGTTGGAGTCGATCAGGGCTCACACACGAGACCGGCGAACAGGTCCCGC
>NZ_CDWRCK010000111.1:6867-13491 GCF_977927595.1 Frankia sp. CcWB3 | reverse complement strand
GGCGGGGGGCTGGGAACCGGCGGTGTGGATCGGCGCCCCGGCGCCCGGCGGGCTGGCTCTGCCGTCGGCTCTGCCGTCGGCGTCCCGGCTGTACGCGCCGCGCGGGGTGTGGCTCGGCGACGACCTGCTCGTGGTGGCGGACTCGGGCAACCACCGGGTGCTGATCTGGCATGGTCTGCCGGCCGTCGACGGCACCCCCGCCGACGTCGTGCTCGGCCAGGCCGACGCGACGAGCGAAGGACCGGCGGCCGCGGGGCGCGGACCCGAACGCGGCCTGCGCCTGCCGACCGGCGTGCTCGTCACGGACGGCAGGCTCGTGGTCGCCGATGCCTGGCACCACCGGGTGCTGGTCTGGGACGAGGTCCCGACGGTCACCGACACCGCCCCCGACCTCGTGCTCGGGCAGCCGGACGCCGGCGCCGTCCGCGAGAACCGGGGCGGCCCGTGCGGACCAGACACCTTCTACTGGCCCTTCGGGGTGGCCGTGGTGGGTGGGCGCTTCTACGTCGCTGACACCGGTAACCGACGGATCCTGGGCTGGTCGGATGGCCTGCCGTCCTCACCCGGCCGGCTACCCGACCTGGTGCTGGGGCAGCCCGATCCCACCCGCCGGGACGAGAACCGTGGCGGCGCGGCCGGGCCGGCCAGCTTCCGGTGGCCGCACGACCTCGCCGGCACCGCCGATCGGCTGCTGGTCGCGGACGCCGGCAACCACCGGCTGCTCGGCTGGGCCCCCCATCCCGACGCCGACAGCGACGCAGATCTGGTGCTCGGCCAGCCCGATCTCGCCTGCTCCGGGGAGTTCCCCTACGCGCCTGGCCGGGCCGACGTCCTGCGCTTCCCCTACGCCGTCGACAGCGACGGGCACCTGCTGGCCGTCGCGGACACCGCCAACAACCGCGTCCTGCTGTGGGACGAACTGCCGCGGCGCAGTTCCATGCCTGCGACCGGTGTGCTCGGCCAGCCGTCGTTCGCCGAGACCGGGGAGAACCGGTGGACCCGCGTCGAAGCCGACACCTTCTGCTGGCCGTACGGCCTCTCGGTGCGCGGCGACCGGCTCGCGGTGGCGGACTCGGGCAACAACCGGGTCATGATCTGGCGGCGGGTGTGACCGGAGAGCAGAACAGGCAGGCCGAGCGGGCCGAGCGCCGGGTCCGGCGCCGGGTCGTGGTGGAGGGCGTCGTCCAGGGCGTCGGTTTCCGGCCCTACGTCCACCGGCTCGCGGGCACCCTCGGGCTCGCGGGATTCGTCGGCAACGACTCGACCTCGGTGTTCGCCGAGGTCGAAGGCGACGAGGTGGCGGTGGCCGAGTTCCTGCGCCGGCTCGAACCGCAGGCGCCACCGCTCGCGCACATCGAGCGCGTCACGGTGACGAGCGTGACCCGGTTGACCGCCGGCGACGCCGGGTTCCGGATCGTGGCCGGCGCGACCGTTCCCGGCGACCGCACCCTGGTGCCCGCGGACACCGCGGTGTGCGCCGACTGCCTGCGCGAGATGTTCGACCCGACCGACCGGCGCCACCGCCACCCGTTCATCACCTGCACCAACTGCGGCCCGCGGTACACGATCATCAGCGCGCTGCCGTACGACCGCGCGGCCACGACGATGGCCCGTTTCCCGATGTGCGCGCGGTGCGCGGCGGAGTATGCCGACCCGGCGGACCGCCGTTTCCACGCCGAACCCGTCGCCTGCCCGTCCTGCGGACCGAAGCTGTGGTTCAGCCCCGCGGACGGCACCGGACCAGAGGTGCACGGCACGGACGCCGCGCTGGCGGCGGCCCAGCGGGCGCTGGCGGCCGGCGCGGTGGTCGCGGTCAAGGGCGTCGGCGGCTACCACCTGGTCTGCTCGGCCGAGAACGACCTGGGCGACACGGCCGGCGACACGGCCCTGGCGCGCCTGCGCGCCCGCAAGGGCCGGCCCGACAAGCCGTTCGCGGTGATGGTGCGCGACCTGGCGACGGCCGCCCTGGTGGCCGACCTGTCGTCGGCGGAGGCGGCGCTGCTGGCGTCGCCAGCCGCTCCGATCGTGCTCGTCCGCCGCTCGCCCGCGGCGGGGATATCGGGGATATCGCGGCTGGTCGCCCCCGGCACCCCGCTGGTGGGGCTGCTGCTGCCGTACACGCCCGTGCACCACCTGCTGTTCGCGCCGGTCCCGGGCGGCGGCCCGCCACCGCCGCGGATGCTGGTGATGACCAGTGGCAACCGTTCGGGCGAGCCCATCTGCTTCGCCGACGACGACGCGCGGGACCGGCTCGCCGGCCTCGCCGACGCGTTCCTCCGGCACGACCGACCGATCCTCCTGCCGTGTGACGACTCGGTGGTGCGCTGCGGCTACGGGGACGACGGAGACGACGGGCAGGTGCTGCCGGTGCGGCGCTCCCGCGGATACGTTCCGCTGCCGGTGGACCTCGGCCGCCCTGTCCGGTCGGTGCTCGCCGTGGGCGGCGAGGGCAAGAGCACGTTCTGCCTCACCACGGACCGTCGCGCGTTCGTGTCCCAGCATCTGGGTGACATGGGCAGCCTGGCGGCGCTCGGGGCCTTCGAGCGGTCCGCCGCGCACCTGACCGACCTGTACGGCGTCGCGCCGGAGACGCTCGCCGCCGACCTCCATCCGGGATACGTCACCCGGGCCTGGGCCGAACGCGCGGCGGCCACGGGGGCCGAAGACGCGGCCTCCGGGAACCCGGCTGCGGGGGCGAACCAGGCCTCCACCTACGGGTCACGGTCCGCCGGCCGGTCGCCGCACCTGGTCCAGCACCACCACGCCCATGTGGCCGCCCTGCTCGCCGAGCACGGCAGGCTCGGCGACACCATCCTCGGGGTCGCGTTCGACGGCACCGGCTACGGGCTCGACGGCACGATCTGGGGCGGCGAGGTGCTGCTGGTAGGCCCGGACGTCGCCCGCGCCGAGCGGGTCGCGCACCTGCGTCCGATCGGCCTGCCCGGGGGCGACGCCGCCGTCCGCAATCCGTACCGGGTCGCGCTCGCCCATCTGGCCGCCGCCGGCCTGGACTGGACCGCGGACCTGGCGCCGGTGCGGGCCTGCTCCGTGGCGGAGTTGCGCACCCTGCGCACCGCGCTGGACCGGGGCGTGGCCTGCGTGCCCTGCACGAGCATGGGCCGCCTGTTCGACGCGGTGGCGTCGCTGCTCGGGGTGCGCCACCGGATCACCTACGAGGCGCAGGCCGCCGTCGAGCTGGAGGCGCTCGCCGCGGACGGGCTCACCGCGGCGGAGCTCGGCGGCGCCGGACTCGGCGGCGCCGGTGCCTGCCGGCTCGCCTTCGGCCTGGCGGACGGCGTCCTCGACCCGGCGGGGGTGCTCGCGGGGATCGTCGCCGGTCTGCGGGCGGGGGTGGCGGTGCCGGTGCTGGCCGGCGCGTTCCATCTGGCGGTCGCGGACGCGGTGGCCGAGGTCGCGGGGGTCGCGCGGCGGCGGTACGGAGTCCGCCTGGTCGGTCTGACCGGCGGTGTGTTCGCCAACGTGGTGCTGACGCGGGCCTGCCGCACCCGGCTCGCCACCGCCGGGTTCAACGTACTCGTCCATCGGGTGGTGCCGCCGGGCGACGGTGGGCTGGCGCTGGGCCAGGCTGCGGTCGCGGCGCTGGGCCGCCCGACGGAGCCGACCTTCGGCGGGAAGGAAGCCTGACGGCATGTGTCTAGGGATACCGGGCCGGATCATCGAGATCTGGGACGACCGCGGTACGCGGATGGCGATCGTCGACTTCGGCGGCGTCACCAAGACGGTGTGCCTCGCCTACCTGCCCGACGCGACCGTCGGGGAGTACACGATCATCCATGCCGGCTTCGGGCTGATCAGGGTGGACGAGGCCGCGGCGCGGGAGACCCTCGCGATGTTCCGGGACCTGGGGCTGCTCGAGGAGGAGCTGGGATCGCGCGCGGCGGGACCGGGCATGACCGGGCCGGGCCGGTGAGGTACCTGACGGAGTTCCGCGACCCGGCGTTGGCCCGCCGGCTGCTGGATGCGATCATTGCCACCGCGACCCGGCGCTGGACGATCATGGAGGTCTGCGGCGGCCAGACCCACTCGATCATCCGTAACGGGATCGACCAGCTCCTCGCGGACCAGGTCGAGTTCATCCACGGCCCCGGCTGCCCGGTGTGCGTCACGCCGCTGGAGACGATCGACCGGGCGCTGGCGATCGCCGCCCACCCCGAGGTGATCTTCTGTTCGTTCGGGGACATGCTGCGGGTCCCCGGCAGCGGCACGGACCTGTTCATGGTCCGGGCGCGCGGCGGGGACGTCCGGGTGGTCTACTCGCCACTCGACGCGGTCCGCCTCGCCGAGGAGAACCCGGACCGCCAGGTCGTGTTCTTCGGGGTGGGCTTCGAGACCACCGCCCCGGCCAACGCGATGGCCGTGGTGGCGGCCCGGCGCCGTGAGCTCGGCAACTTCTCCGTACTTGTCAGCCACGTGCTGGTGCCGCCGGCGATGACCGCGGTCCTCGCCTCGCCGGCGAACCGGGTGGCGGCGTTCCTGGCGGCCGGCCACGTGTGCACGGTGATGGGCACCTCCCAGTACGAGCCGTTGGTGGCGACCTACCGGGTACCGATCGTCGTCACCGGTTTCGAGCCGCTCGACCTGCTCGACGGGGTACGCCACGCTGTCAAGCAGCTCGAGGCGGGGCGGGCAGAACTCGCGAACGCCTACCCGCGGGCGGTGCGGCCGGCGGGCAACCCGGCGGCCCGGGAAATCCTCACCGAGGTTTTCACGGTGTGTGACCGGCCCTGGCGGGGAATCGGGACAATCCCGGACTCGGGTTGGCGGCTGTCCGCGGCGTACCGGGACTTCGACGCCGAGGTCCGCTTCGACGTCGAGGGCCTCACGGTGGCCGAGCCGGCCGAGTGCCGCAGCGGCGAGATGTTGCAGGGCCTGGTCAAACCGCCACAGTGCCCGGCGTTCGGAACCTCCTGCACGCCACGCACCCCGCTCGGCGCGACGATGGTCTCGGCGGAGGGGGCGTGCGCCGCCTACTTCCAGTTCCGGCGGCTGACCCCGGCGGTCGGCCGTGGCTGACCCCGTCGACCCGACCGGTTGGACCTGCCCACTTCCGCTGCGTGACCATCACCAGGTGGTGCTGGGGCACGGCGGCGGCGGCGTGCTGTCGAGCGAGCTGATCGAGCATCTGTTCCTGCCCGCGTTCGGGACCACCGACGTGGCGCGGGCACCGGCGGACTCGGCGGTCCTGGATGTCGCGGGCGCCCGGCTCGCGTTCTCCACCGACTCGTACGTGGTGCGCCCGCTGTTCTTCCCCGGTGGCTCCATCGGCGAACTCGCGGTCCACGGCACCATCAACGACCTGGCCTGTGCCGGCGCGGTGCCGGTGGCGCTCTCGGCCGGGTTCATCCTCGAGGAGGGCCTGGAGCTCGCAGTCCTGGGCCGGGTGGCGCAGGCGATGGGCCGGGCCGCGGCCGCGGCGGGGGTGCGGCTGGCGACCGGGGACACCAAGGTCGTCGAGCGCGGGCTGGCCGACGGTCTTTACGTGAACACCAGCGGCATCGGGCTCGTCCCGGCCGGGGTGGACATCCGCCCCGAACGGGCGAGGCCCGGCGACCGGGTCATCGTCTCCGGCCCCGTCGGCGAGCACGGTGTCGCCGTGCTGAGCGTGCGCGACGGGCTGGAGTTCGGCGGCGAGGTCCGCTCCGACACGACGGCGCTGCACGGGCTGGTCGCGGCGGTGCTGGCGGCCGCGCCGGGGGTCCACGCGCTGCGCGACCCGACCCGGGGTGGCCTCGCGACCGCGCTGTGCGAGATCGCCGCCGCGTCCGGGACGGGCATCGAGTTCGCCGAGCGCGCCGTGCCGGTGCCGCCCGCGGTCGCGGCGGCCTGCGGGTTCCTCGGCCTCGACCCGCTGCACGTGGCGAACGAGGGCAAGCTGGTCGCGTTCGTCGCCGATGCCGACGCCGACGCGGCGCTCGCGGCGATGCGGGCGCATCCGGCGGGGCGTGACGCGGCCGCCATCGGCACGGTCACCACGGAGCATCCGGGCGTGGTCGTCGGGCGCACCGCGTTCGGGGGAACCCGCATCGTCGACCGGCCGCTCGGCGAGCAACTCCCCCGCATCTGCTGAGTTCGGCGGCGTGGCCGCGCCCACCTTTCCAACGATCGGCTCCAACGATCGGCGGGTCAGGGCGCGTGATGCGCCGGATCCATCCGGAGGACCCGGAACCGACCTCCAATGATCTTGCCGTACATCTCGGCGGACATGGGCCCGGGGAACGTCGCGACAACCGATGCGGGCGAGCCGGCGTCATCGATGAACACGACCGCGTACGCGCCGGCACCTGGCTGCGCGGTACGGAGGGCGGCCTCGGCGCGTTGCCAACCGCCCTTGCGCCAGTTGTCCCTGGCCTGCCGGTCGCAAGGCTGCGGCGCCGTCACGCCGGCCCCGGCCCGAACAGCACGCCGGGCCGGAGCCGCCGGTCGCCGGGCGGGCTACACCAGTCGCCGGGACGCACACGACACGCAGGACGCCCGGGACACACAGTGGCGTCGGTGAGCCGGTGAATCCTCGCCATGTCCCACCCCGGTCCAGGTCGTGCGGTCCAAGTCGTGCGGTGCAGTTCTCGGTCGACATGCTCCGTGGCATCAGCTTCAAGACTTAGG
>NZ_CDWRCK010000111.1:0-6455 GCF_977927595.1 Frankia sp. CcWB3 | reverse complement strand
TTACGCACGACAGGCGGCTTGGGAAGGGTGTGAGAGTCGTCAGACGACCGACGGGGCGGGGGCACACCGCGGGTTCCCCGCCCGGCACAGCGCGGGTTCCCCGCCCAGCACACCGCCGTCAGGACCGCGGTCTCCACGTGCGACGATCCGACGGAGATCCCGGTAAGCCTGGCGCCAGGCGCAGGCTCGCGGGGTGTGACAACAGTCAGACCAGATGAGAACGGCCGGCCGATGAACCATTGCCCTGGACCCGGGTAGACGATAAATGGACATGCAACCCTGCCTCACCGACCTCCTGAACGCACTTGTGCAGTTACGGAAAGCGGCTGGACTGAGCCAGGCCCAGCTCGCCAATCGGGTCCGCTACCAGCCGAGCTACCTGTCGAAGGCTGAACGCGGACTGCTCGGGGTGCCGTCGCAGTCGCTCGTGACCGCGATCGACATAGAGCTGAACGCCGGTGGCTCCCTGATCGAACTGCGTCGTCACGCGTGGCTGGAGGACAAGGGGAGTCAGGCGGGCATCCCGTGGCGACGAGCTCTGGAGGAGGTGGACACCACGGATCATCGACAGCTCACCGTCGGGGAGAGCGCGGCCGCCGTCGGTCCCGTCACGAGATCCGATGCACCAGCCATCCCCGTCCCCGGGCGCACATTCACGTCCACGTCCACGTCCGAGGGAGCCGACCGCCGGACAAGGAACACCGTCGGCCTGTCCGGGCACTGGTGGACGGCCTGGCAGACGTTCCGGGACAGCGAGGAGATCCGCACCTCGCAGGAGGCGAACCTGAACCAGGTCGGCGACGTCATCCAGATGGAGGCGATCTCCCGCGGCCTGTCGGTGGACGAGGGCGGGTACCTCTGGTGGGGCGAACTGCGGGTCTGGGACAACGAGATAATCATGGGTTGGTACGTCGCGTCCGACGGACCGGTCCGGTCCAAGGGGGCGCTGTTCCTCTCCCTGCATCCCCACGGCGACCGGTTGACCGGCCGCTGGGTCGGATTGAGCTATGACGGCCTGTTCATCGAGGGTTGGGGCGCGATGGCCCGCTCGGAGAACACCGCGCTCGCGCTCATCGACCGGCTCAAGAAGCAGTACCCCAGAGTCCCATGACGCGTCCGTACGTGCCTCGGCCGGCTTCCCGAAACGGCATCTGGAGGGAACGAGGCGGGGGAACGAGGCAAAACGCGGCAATCGGTCCACGTAACTACGGTCGGACGGTGTCGCCTCGCCATAGTCGTCTTTCCGTCCTACCGGGCGTCCGCCCGGGCGACCAGCCGGTGAGGAGCAGCGGCTCATAGAGTGACCAGAATGACCTTCCCGTTGGTCGATCCGCGCCCCCTGGTCGATCCGTGAGCGACGTCGCGCAGGTGCTGCGCCGCGTCTTCGGCTACGAGTCGTTCCGGGACGGCCAGCAGGAGATCATCGAGCATGTCGTCGACGGCGGCGACGCGCTCGTCCTGATGCCGACCGGCGGCGGCAAGTCGCTCTGTTACCAGATCCCCGCCCTGGTGCGGGGCGGCACCGGCGTCGTGGTGTCACCGCTCATCGCGCTGATGCAGAACCAGGTCGACGCGTTGCGGGCGCTCGGCGTCCGCGCGGGGTTCCTCAACTCCGCGCAGGAGTTCGACGAGCGTCGCGACGTGGAGTCCGCCTTCCTCGCCGGTAACCTCGACCTGCTCTACCTGGCGCCGGAGCGGCTGCGCGCCGACGCGACGGTCAGGCTGCTCGACCGGGGCGAGATCGCGCTGTTCGCCATCGACGAGGCACACTGCGTCTCGCAGTGGGGACACGACTTCCGGCCCGACTACCGCGAGCTGTCGGCACTGCGCGAGCACTGGCCGAACGTACCGAGAATCGCGCTGACCGCCACCGCGACCCCGCGGACGCACGACGACATCGCCACCGAGCTCGGTCTGGAGAACGCCCGCCACTTCGTAGCCGACTTCGACCGTCCGAACATCCAGTACCGCATCGTGCCGAAGAAGGAGCCGAAGGCGCAGCTGTTGGAGCTGCTACACACCGAGCACGCCGCGGATGCGGGAATCGTCTACTGCCTGTCCCGGTCCTCCACCGAGAAGATCGCCGACTTCCTGGTGGCGAACGGGATCACGGCGCTGCCCTACCACGCCGGGCTCGACGCGCGCGCCAGCGCCGAGCACCAGGCACGCTTCCTGCGCGAGGACGGCATCATCATGGTCGCGACCATCGCCTTCGGCATGGGCATCGACAAACCAGACGTACGCTTCGTCGCCCATCTCGACCTGCCCAAGTCGATCGAGGGCTACTACCAGGAGACCGGGCGCGCCGGGCGGGACGGGCTGCCCTCGACCGCGTGGCTGGCCTACGGTCTCCAGGACGTCGTGCAGCTGCGCAAGCTCATCGACACGTCCCCGGGCGACCCCGCGCACCGCCGGCAGCAGAGCAGACACCTCGACGACATGCTCGCGCTGTGCGAGACGGTCGAGTGCCGCCGCATCGGGCTGCTCGCCTACTTCGGGCAGCGTGACACCGCCCCGTGCGGCAACTGCGACACCTGTCTGGCACCCCCGCAGTCCTGGGACGCCACGATCGCCGCCCAGAAGTTGCTGTCGGCCGTGCTGCGACTGCAGCGGGAGCGCCGCCAGAAGTTCGGCGCGGGCCACCTCATCGACATCCTGCTGGGCAGGAGGACGCCCAAGGTGACCCAGCACAGTCACGACACCCTGACGGTCTTCGGTATCGGCACGGAGCTCGGCGAGCCCGAGTGGCGCGGCGTGGTGCGCCAACTCCTCGTGCAGGGACTGCTGGCCGTCGAGAGCCGGTACGGCACCCTGGTGCTCACCGACGCGAGTGCCGACGTGCTGCGCGGACAGCGCGCGGTCCCGATGCGGCGCGAGCCGGAGCGCGCCCCCACCACTACAGCCACGACCGCGGCCACCACGACCGCGGCCAGGACCACGAAGACCCGCCACGCCGCACCGGCGGCCGACCTGTCGGCGGAGGCAATGCCGGTGTTCGAGCGACTGCGCGCCTGGCGCGCCGACGTCGCGAAGGAGCAGGGCGTCCCCGCATATGTGATCTTCCATGACGCCACCCTGCGCGAGATCGCGGTGCGCGTGCCGGCCACCCTGGCCAAACTCGCCACCGTGAGCGGCGTCGGTGAGAACAAACTCGCCAAGTACGGGCAGCAGATCCTCGACCTCCTCGCCGAGTGAACCAGGCTCCCGCCCACCCACCGGAGACATCTTCTCAGGAGAGCGGTACCGCACCGCTGGAGTGATCGGTGAGGGGGACACACGTCCCGCGAACAGCCTTGCCTGTGCTGACCTTCTCCACTGGCGGGCCGATCGTCAACCCGAAGACCAACCCGACCAGCCCATGAAGGACCCCGGTTAGGATCACACCTCACGCTGGAGGAAATATATAGATTTGTAAGGACCGGTGAATCTTGGCATGAGGCCGGGCCCCTGTGATGGTTGTTGACCGGGCTCGGCTGGCCGCCGCGCTGCCCGGCTACGAGCTGGGCGACCAGCTGGGCGCGGGCGGATTCGGGCTGGTGCCGGCGGGCTGGCATCGCGGCCTGCAGCGCGATGTCGCGGTCAAGGTCCTGCATGCGGGGCACGGCCGGGTTCGCCGCCGAGGCGCGGATCCTCGCCAGCCTGGATCATCCGCACGTGGTCCGAGTCTACGACTACGTCAAGACGGGCGATCTGCACCTGCTCGTCATGGAGATGCTCGGCGGGGGAACCCTGACCCGGCGCCGGGCCGACATGGACCCACAGACGGCCTGCGCGGTGGGACTCGCGGTGGCCTCGGCCCTGGCCTGCACCCACGGCAAAGGGGTGCTGCACCGCGACATCAAGCCCGACAATATTCTTTTCGACACTACCGACCTGCTGAAAGTCGTCGACTTCGGGGTCGCGAAATTCGTCGGCGAGTCGGGGGCCATCGCGAGTGCGGTGATCGGAACACCGCCGTATATGGCCCCCGAACAGATCATGGGCGGCCGCTTGGAGCCGGCCACCGACCTGTACGCCCTCGGGATGGTGCTCTACCAGCTACTGGCCGGCGTGGCACCGTTCGACCCGGACCTGCCCGCGCATGTCCTGCGCCAGCACCACCTCGAACGCGTCCCCCTACTGCCGGCCGGGGTGCCCGCGCCGCTGGGGGCGGTGGTCCTGTGGACGCTGGCCAAGAACCCGGCGGACCGTCCACCGTCCGCGCACGTCTTCGCGTGCCAACTCGCCGAAGCTGCCGCTGGCGTGTACGGCCCGGGCTGGATCGCCCGGTCGGGTATCCCGCTGCGGCTCGACGACGACATCCGCACCGCCATCGGGCAGCCGCCCGCGTCCGTCCAGCCGGCGCCACGGCCGTCTCCCACCGGCGCGTCCTCGGCGCCATCGGTGCCTTTCATGTCATCGGCGTTTTCCGGGGCATCGGTGCCTTCGGCGGGTGGCACACCACCGGCCAAGGTGGCCGACGGGAACATCGCCGGCCGGCGGCGCCCCGCGTCGTCGCATCCTCGGCGCGGCGCGCCGCCGCGCCGCCATCACCGTCGCCGTCGTGGGGCTGCTGCTCGCTGTCGCCGGCACCGTCCTGATCGTCACCGCTCCTCTCGGTGGGCGCGAGACCGGTGCCCGCCAGCTCGGTCGTCCCCTGACCGGCCACACCGGTTGGGTGACCTCGGCAGTGTTCTCCCCGGACGGACACACCCTGGCCAGCAGCGGTAGGGACGGCACGGTGCGGCTGTGGGACGTGACCGACCGCTCCCACCCCCGCCTGGCCGGGTCCCTGAGCGGCCCCGCTTCCGTGTTCTCGGTAGCGATCTCCCCCGATGTGCGCATCCTGGCCACCGGCGGGATGGACGACTTGATCCGGCTGTGGGACATGACCGACCCGGCCACCCCACGCCCGCTCGAGCCGCCCCTGACCGGCCACGCCAACACCGTGTGGGCGTTGGCTTTCTCGCCGGGCGGCCGCACCCTGGCCAGCGGCAGCCTCGACGGCACGGTGCGGCTGTGGGGGCTGCGGGATGCGGCCCACCGCTTCCACCCGCGCCTCCTCGGCGAGCCGCTGACTGGCCACGCCGACTGGGTGTTGTCGGTGAGCTACTCTCCGGACGGCCGCACCCTCGCCAGCGGCAGCAAGGACGGCACGGTCCGGCTGTGGGCGCTGCCCTCGCCATGAACGCTGTTTAGGGGCATGTGGCGGCTCTGACCGGAGTTACGCCGCACTGACGATGATCACGTTAGCCAGGTCCCCGAGGGGGCGCGGATGCTGCCCGTTCGTTCCGATCAACAGTGGGGAAGGGTGACTCGCGGACCGGTGCCCCGCCGCCATTGGTAGGGCACCGGACAGGACCATCGGCCGTGTGGGAGCCGCTCCGGCCATTCGATGATGGCCATGAGCGGCGCGACACGAGCACCGCCGTGCGAATGGGGACGGGATGGCGACGCTGCCGGTGGGGCGCTAGGGGACGTGGGGACGTGGGGTCATCGCTGATCTTCTTCTACCCAAGGTGGGCGCTATGCGTGAATACTGCGACTGTCAGTCGTTGCCGGCGATCGCGGACCTGATCAGAGAACATGACCAGGTCATCGATCTCATCGCCGACACGCACGAGGCGTATCGGCAGGGTGATGTCGAGGCGATGGCGGCACTCTGTGAGCAGATGTCGGCGGTTCTCCATCCACAGACGGTGGTGGAGGAGCAGGGCCTGTTCCCCGCAATGGCACTCGAGTTCCCCGAACAGATCGCGATCCTGCAGAGCGAGCACCGCCGGATCGAGGCTGTGCTCGCCGGGGCGACCGACGGCACCGCCCGGGTCGATCCCGCTTGGCCGACACGCGTCATCGAGGCGCTGAGCCTGCTACGCAGGCACATCGCGAAGGAACAGGACGGCGTGTTCCATGCCGCCGTCTCGATTCTCAGCAACGAACAATGGAACCGTCTCGGCGAGATCCGCCAGGCGCTGAAGCTCGTAAGTTCCTGAAACCTCGTGCGATGACCGACTCCCTCGCCGGGACGGCCGGCTCCAGGCATCAGATCAGGCTCCGGGCATCGGCCGTTGCGGCGGGGTCGGGCCGGGATCGCTCCCGGGCACACCGGTACGGGACGTGGCGGTACCGGATATGGCGGTACCGGACGTCGCTGTACCGGACGTGGCGATACCAGATGTGGCTCTACCGGACGTCGTTGCGCCGGACCCGCAGATAGGCCTGATAATCGGCCGCCCACTTCCGGTGGGCGGCCGCCTGCCACTGCCGCAACGCCGGCAGGCCCATCGCCGCCCGGGCCGGGTTGAGGCGCCCCGGAGTTTCCGGACAGGGGATCCACCAGGATTCTCACCGGAAAGGAACGGGATCGAGTGCCAGGAAAACAGGCACGCCGCTGGACGGTTCGTGCCGCGGTCCCGCCGACACCACGCCTACTTCCGTTCCTAACTGTAGGTTACCGGCACTATGGGTTGCCGGCA
>NZ_CDWRCK010000110.1:0-13102 GCF_977927595.1 Frankia sp. CcWB3 | reverse complement strand
GGACATACTTCCCAAACAGGCCCTACCAGCCTTCCCCCACACGGCGGCTTCGCCGCAGTGCGGGGACCCCTGGCATCGGGCACCGTACGGGGTCTCCGCCGACTACAGCCGAGGGCCCACCGAGCGGATCTTCTCCACCTGTTCCATGGCCTCCCGGAGCTGGCACAGCCAGCTGTCGGCGTTCTCGCCCACCAGACGTACGCACCAGGCGAGGGCCTCGCTGCGGCTGCGCGCCACCCCCGAGTCGACGAGGGTGTCGAGCACCTGGCGTTCCGGCTGGCGCAGCCGGGTCATCACCGGCACGGACAGTGCGGTGAACAGCTCGGTGGTGTCACCAAGGGTCGCGCCCCACGCCACCTTGCGGTTGTACCGATGTTCGGCCTTCGTGGCGATGGCGATCCGTTCCTCGCGGGTCTGCTCCCGGAACCGCCGGATCCGGGCCCCCGTCGCCGACGGCACTCCTCCAGGCGCGGCGCCGCCGGCCGCGAGTACCCCGATGACCGTAATCTCGTCCCGGTCCACGACCACCGTGGGCATCCCGGCGAACCACCCGGCCGGGATGTGCGCGGCGAACCAGGCTGCGGCGTCGTCCGCCGGAACCACCTCCGCCCGATCCCCCGGCCTGCCGTACCCCCGTCCACGCGGACCGGACATGACGTGTCCCCTCGATCTCCGATCGGCACCCGCGTCGGGGCCCGCGCGCGGGCCCGGCCTGCCGGCCGATCCGGACCCGGAGGCCCGATCCGGCGCCCCGGAGCGGATCCGAAGAACCCCTCGTGACGATTACATGCTTACTGCATCACCAGTCTTACTGCATCGCCAGTACAACATGCTTACCGCATCACCAGTGAAAGAAGCGGGACGGTCAGGTGGCCACCTTCACCCCGAGTTGGCGGCGCACCTCGGCGGCGGTTCGGGCCGGCAGCTCACAGACGAAGTCCCGGCACACGTACACCCCGGCCGTGTCCCGGCCGACGGTCAGCGGTCCGCTGGTCACCACGACCGCACCAGGCGCCGTGCCGAGGCGGGCGAGCCGTTCCAGCGCCGAGCTGCCCACGACCGCGACCTCGGCCGGCCCAGCCAGCAGCGCCTCGGCGACCGCACCGGCCCAACCGGCGAACCGGGCATCCCGGGCCAGCAGCGGAGCGACGCGCGCCACCGTCGTCTCGGCGGCCGACCGGTGTTCGGTGGAACCGGTCAACGCCGCGTAGCTGACCAGGGCGCCGGCGACAGCAGCCTGGCCCGACGGGGTCGCCGAGTCCGAGTCGTCCCGCGGCCGGCGCAACAGCACCTCCGCGTCGTCCGCGGTATCGAAGAACCCCCCGCCAGGGGCCGCGAACCGGTCACGGACGGTGTCCAGCAGCGTCCCGGCGAGCGCGAGCCACGCCGGATCGCCGGTGACCTGGTGCAGGGTGAGCAGCCCCTCGGCGACGTCGCCGTAGTCCTCCAGTACCCCGGCGTTCACGCCGACCCGGCCGTCCCGGCTCGTCCGGCGCAGGCGTCCGTCGACGAGATGCACGTCCCGGAGCAGGACGGCGGCCTGTTCGGCGGCCCGCACCCAGCCCGGCTCGTCGAACAACGCGCCGGCCTCGGCCAGCGCCGCGATGGCCAGGCCGTTCCAGGCGCCCACCACCTTGTCGTCGCGAGCCGGCTGCGGCCGGGTCGCCCGTGCCGCGGCCAGGGCCGCGCGGACCGCCGCGAACCTCGCCGGGTCGCCCGGGTCCGCCGGCAGGCGCAGCACCGACGTACCACGTTCGAAACTGCCCTGCTCGGTGACGCCGAAGACGTCGGCGGCCCATCGGCCGTCTTCCGGCCCGAGGACGGCGACGAGCTGGGCGGGTGCCCAGGCGTAGCTGGCCCCCTCCTCGGGGTGCGCTCCCGCCGGGGCGGCGCTCGCGGGAACGGCGCTCGCGGGAACCGCATCCGCGTCGAGCGCCGAGGCGAACCCCCCCTGGGGGGTGCGCAGATCCGCGAGCAGGAAGGCGGCCGTCTCCCGGGCCACCCGTTCGGCCAGCGCCGACCCGGTGGCCCGCCACAGGTGCAGATAGACCCGCAGCAGCTGCGCGTTGTCGTACAGCATCTTCTCGAAGTGCGGGACCGTCCACGTCGCATCGACGCTGTACCGGGCGAACCCCCCGGCGAGCTGGTCGTAGATGCCCCCACGCGCCATCCGTTCGCAGGTCACCGCGACCATCTCCAGGCTGCGCGCGTCCCCCGTGCGGGCGGAGTGCCGCAGCAGCATCTCGGCGACCATGGACGGCGGGAACTTCGGCGCACCGCCGAATCCACCGTGACGGGCATCGAAGCGGGCCGACAGCCCCGCCACGGCGGTGTCGAGCAGAGCCGGAGTGATCTCGGCGGCGGGACCGGACACCGGACCGCGCATCGCCGCCTCGGCGAGCCGGCGGGCGATGTCCGCCCCCGACTCCTCGATCTCGTCCCGCCGGGTCTGCCAGGCCTCGGTGACCGCCGCCAGGACCTGGCGGAACGACCCCATGCCGGGCCGGGGACGCGGCGGGAAGTAGGTGCCGGCGAAGAACGGCTCGGCGGTAGGGGTGAGGAACACCGTCATCGGCCAGCCGCCGTGCCCGGTCAGGGCGACGGTGACATCCATGTAGACGGAGTCGACGTCGGGCCGCTCCTCCCGATCCACCTTGATGTTGACGAAGTGGTCGTTCATGTACTCGGCGGTCACGGCGTCCTCGAACGACTCGTGCGCCATGACATGGCACCAGTGGCAGGATGCGTAGCCCACCGAGAGCAGCACCGGCACTCCCCGCCGGGCCGCCTCCGCGAAGGCCGCCGGGCTCCAGGGCCACCAGTCGACCGGGTTGTCCGCGTGCTGCAGCAGGTACGGAGACGTCTGCTCCGCGAGCTTGTTAGGCACCCGAACTCCTCATGATCTGTGTCCGCCAGGCCCGCGGAACCCCGTAGGCCTCTGGATATGCAACCAAAGGCGCGCCCAGGTAGTCCGCCCTCATCTCCACGCCGCGCCGACGTGATCGGCGCGCTTCCTCGACCGGCCCGCCGCGCCGGCGTACCCGGCGGATAGGCTCGTGGGACCGCACGATCCCCGCCGTCCGCTCGCTCGACCGCCGTCCGCCAGGCCGCCGTTCCCGCCGCGAGAGCGGTGAGAGGGTCGACGTACCAACGAGTTTGGATGGCACGAGCGATGAGTGAGACGGCCGAGCCCGGCGCCCGGACCGGCGCCGCGGACACCACGGTGGCACCGACCGACGCGTCCGGCGGGACCACCCCGGCAGCCGCGGGCACCGCGGGCGGCGCCCCCGCCGGGACCGGGGGCGGCGAGCCGAGCTTCCGGTACGACGCCCGGCTCGCCGCCGACATCGAGCGGCGCTGGCAGCACCGGTGGGCCGACGAGGGCACGTTCAACTCGCCGAACCCGGTCGGGCCGCTCTCGGCGGGCTTCGAGAAGGTCGCCGGCCGGGAGCCGTTCTACATCATGGACATGTTCCCCTATCCGAGCGGCTCGGGGCTGCACGTCGGGCACCCGCTGGGGTATATCGGTACCGACGTGTTCGCCCGCTACCTGCGGATGTCCGGCCGGCACGTGCTGCATCCGTTCGGATACGACTCCTTCGGCCTGCCCGCCGAGCAGTACGCGATCAACACGGGCCAGCATCCCCGCGACACCACCAATACCAACATCGCCAACATGCGCCGCCAGCTCTCCCGGCTGGGGCTGGGCCACGACACCCGCCGCGAGATCGCGACGACCGGCGTGGGCTACTACCGCTGGACGCAGTGGATCTTCCAGCAGATCTTCAACAGCTGGTACGACCCGCAGGCCGACCGGGCCCGGCCGATCGCCGAGCTGATCGAGGAGTTCGCCGCGGGCACCCGGGCGCCGGTAGCCGGCCCCGCCGGGGGGAACACGGCCGTGTCGGTTGACGCGGTCCGGGCGGCGAACCCGGCCGGGCTGGCGTGGGCCGAGCTCGACGAAGTGTCCCGCCGGAAGGCCGTCGACGCGCACCGCCTGGCCTACATCTCCGAACAGCTGGTCAACTGGTGCCCGGGGCTGGGCACCGTGCTGGCGAACGAGGAGGTCACCGCCGACGGCCGCAGCGACATCGGGAACTACCCGGTGTTCCGCCGGCCGCTGAAGCAGTGGGTCCTGCGGATCACCGCCTACGCCGAGCGGCTGATCTCCGACCTCGACCTGGTCGACTGGCCGGACTCGATCAAGCAGATGCAGCGCAACTGGATCGGTCCGAGCGAGGGCGCCAGCGTCGAGTTCACCGTCGTCGCCCCCGGCGAGGGGACAGGTGCCTCCAGTCCGTTCGATCTGTTCAATCTGTCCGATCCCTCCGATCCGTCCGGCTCATCGACCGCCCGGCGCATCGAGGTCTATACCACCCGCCCGGACACCCTGGCGGGGGCCACCTTCCTGGTGCTTGCGCCCGAACATCCCCTGGTCGACACGCTGATCGCCGACACCTGGCCGACGGGCACCCGGTGAGCTGGCGCTTCCCGGCGGGACGGCGGGGCGGCGGCACGGAACCGGCGGGCGCCGCCGGGTCGGATGCAGGCACCGCCGGGCCGGAGGCGGGCGCCGATCCGGCGTGGACCCCGCGAGCCGCCGTCGACGCCTACCGGGAGTTCGCGGCCCACCGCAGCGACCGGCAGCGCGGCGAGGAGGTCATCGACCGCACCGGCGTGTTCACCGGCTCGTACGTGCGCAACCCGATCGGTGGCGGGGTCATCCCGGTCTTCCTGGCCGACTATGTGTTGCTGGGCTACGGCACCGGGGCGATCATGGCGGTGCCGGCACACGACAGCCGGGACTTCTCCTTCGCCCGCGCGTTCGACCTGCCGATCCCCGCCGTGCTGGAGCCGGACGCGGACTGGTACGCCACGCACGGGGTAGTGCCCGCGACTCCATCGGCGCAGTGGCCCGAGGCGTTCAGTGGTGCGGGCGAGTATCGGCCCGGTCCGGCCGGCGCCCCGGTGCTGGTCGGCCTGTCGAAGAGCGAGGCGATCAAGGCCACGGTTCACTGGCTAGAGGAGATCGGCGCCGGCAGGTCGGCGCGATCGTACCGGCTGCGGGACTGGCTGTTCTCCCGCCAGCGGTACTGGGGCGAGCCGTTCCCGATCGTCTTCGACGCCGACGGGCTCCCCCACGCGGTTCCCGACGAGCTGCTGCCGATCGAGCTGCCGGAGATGACCGACTTCCGGCCCACGGCGATGGCCGAGGACGACGCGAGCGACCCGCTGCCCCCCCTGGCCCGGGTCGCCGACTGGGTGACGGTCACCCTGGATCTCGGCGACGGGCCGAAGCAGTACCGGCGTGAGACGAACACCATGCCGCAGTGGGCCGGTTCGTGTTGGTACTACCTGCGCTACCTGGACCCGACCAACACCGAGCGATTCGTCGACCCGACCGTCGAGCGATACTGGATGGCCGGGCCGGGCGCGGTTCCCGGCGACGGCGGCGTCGATCTGTACGTCGGCGGCGTCGAGCACGCCGTGCTGCACCTGCTCTACGCCCGGTTCTGGCACAAGGTGCTCTACGACCTGGGCCACGTCTCGACCAAGGAGCCGTTCAAGCGGCTGTTCAACCAGGGCTATATCCAGGCGGATGCCTTCACCGACGCCCGGGGCATGTACGTCCCGGCGGCCGAGGTGACGGCGACCCCCGACGGCCGGTTCCTCTTCCAGGGCGCCCCGGTCAACCGGCGCTCGGGCAAGATGGGCAAGAGCCTGAAGAACAGCGTCAGCCCGGACGAGATGTACGACCGGTTCGGCGCCGACACGCTGCGCGTCTACGAGATGGCAATGGGCCCGCTCGACGCCGACCGGCCATGGCACACCGACGACATCGTCGGTTCGCACCGGTTCCTCCAGCGGCTGTGGCGCACCGTCGTCGACGAGACCACCGGGGCGGCCGCCGTCGTCGACGAGCCGTTGGACGACGAGGCTCTTCGCGTCCTGCACCGGACGATCCTCACGGTCACCGCCGAATACCCGGGGCTGCGGTTCAACACCGCGGTCGCCCGGCTCATCGAACTGACCAACTTCGTCAGCAAAAGTTACGGGAAGTCCCCCACCCCCCGCGCGCTCGCCGAGCCGCTCACCCTGATGGCGGCCCCGCTGGCCCCGCACATCGCCGAGGAACTGTGGTCCCGCCTCGGTCACGAGGAGTCGGTCAGCACGGCCGCCTTCCCGATCGGGGATCCGGCGCTGGCCGCCGAGTCGGTCAGGACGATCCCGGTCCAGGTGAACGGGAAGGTCCGGTTCACCCTCGAGGTTCCGGACGGCTCGGCGGAGCAGACGGTTCGCGATCTGCTCGCCGCGCATCCCGAGTTCGCCCGGCAGACCGACGGTCAGACGATCAAGAAGATCATCGTCGTGCCCGGTCGGATCGTGAATATCGCCACCTCCCCCGCCTAACCGGGGTCTGCGGCAGCCGCCTACCGATCGCTCCCCGCGGAGCCCGCGGGGGGTCCGGGCTGGGTCGGCAGGTCCAGCTGCTTGCCGCCACCCGCCGGGCCCGCCGGGCTACCGGCGCCGGCGGTCTCCTCGACGACCTCCCCGTCGATAACCGGCGCATCTCCCCCGGGCAAGGCGGCGGAACCGCGCCCGCCACGGCGCCCGTCTCCACCGTCCAGCCGGCGCATCGCGTTCGGATCAGGATCGCCGCCGGCGAACTCGCCGCTGGCGACGTTCGACCGCATCCGGCGCAGGCTCTTCGAGAGGAAGAAGAAGATCACAATGGATGCCACGATCAGTGCCAGGACAACGAGGAACCCGACGGCTCCGGCGTCGATCTTCCTCTCGACCAGCACGGAAGCGGCGAAGACCTCGTTCACGGCCACGTCCTCACACCTGGTGTCCTCTGGTGTCCGCCACACCTGCTGTTACCGCCCGCCACGGGGACACTCCACGACGGACGCCAGTTCCGACCCTACGCCCTGCCGTGCGAGCCCTCCGCCTCCGCGGCCACGCACCGTTGAATAGATCACATACTGTTCAAAAAGTCACATGCCGTCCAAGGAGTCGAAATGAAATAACTTGCGCGTTTCGAACCCTCCACAGGCCTGTGACCTGCGATGATGCTCTCGATCACGTATTTGTTACTTCATTACGTCCCCCAAAAGGCCACATCACCGGAAAGTCACACACCGTTGAACAGATCGTCTTCGGGCAGCATGCCGACCTCGATGAGAGAACGGGCCAGCTGGTAGTCCTCCGTCGGCCAAGCGTCCCGCTGCGCCTCCAGGGGTATCCGGAACCACCATCCGGTGGGGTCGACCTGGGTGGCGTGGGCGATCAGCGCCCGGTCGCGGGTCTCGAACCAGTCCGCGCACTCCACCTGGGTGGTGAGCCGACCGGTGTCCTCGGCGCGGTCGACCCACTCGGCCAGCCGCTCGGCATAGGGGGACTCCAGACCGCGGGCCATCATCTCCTCGTGGAGAGCGAGGATGCGCTCCTTGTGGAAGGTGAGGTGGTAATAGAGCTTGAGCGGCTGCCAGGGTTCGAGGCCGGCGTCGGCACCGACCTCGGGATAACGGTCGGGATCACCGGCCGCCTCGAACGCCTCCACACTGACCCGATGGGTCATGATGTGGTCGGGATGCGGATACCCGCCCGACTCATCGTAGGTCGTGATGACCTGCGGCCGGAACTGACGGATCAACCGGACCAGCGGACGGGCCGCCTCGTCGAGCGCGATGGTGGCGAACCGCCCGTCCGGAACGGGCGGCGGCGGATCGCCCTCAGGAAGCCCGGAGTCGACGAAGCCGAGCCACTCTTGGCGGACCCCGAGGATGAGCCGGGCAGCCTCCATCTCCTGCCTGCGGATCTCCGCCATCCGGGCGGCGACACCCGGCTGGTCCATCGCGGGATTGAGAATGCTGCCCTCCTCTCCCCCGGTACACGTGACCACGAGCACGTCGGCGCCCTCGCTGGCGTAACGTGCCATGGTGGCGGCGCCCTTGCTGGACTCGTCATCGGGGTGGGCGTGGATGGCCATCAAGCGCAGGCCATGCCGATCGTGGACCGCAGGCATGCGGCCCATTGTTCCTGATGCCCCGGCGTTGTTCCGAGCTCACTGGCCCGGGTGGTCCGAGCTCGCCCGGGGAACCGCCGGGGCCCGCCCCGCGTTCGGTCTAGAAAAGTCACCCAACGCCGTGGCACAATGCACCGTCCGCGCATGCTTCGACGGCAGGGCTGCCGTCGACCGGCGCACCGACATCGTCGTCGGCCCGGTCCGAAGGGCCGATGGACGACGGCCGGTCCCGTCGTCCGCCCACCCCTGCGTGAAGCATTCGTGGTCGAGGTCGAAGGCAAGGGCTGTCGGATCACCCGTAAGGGCTGACCCGCCGGTCCGGGGCTTCCAGGCGGTCCAGACGCCGCCAGAGCCACCAAGCCCGACATCTTCCTTGATTCATTTTGGTATGATGGTCCTTTTGATGTTCACCGAGGAGCGTGACCCGCGTGACGCAGCAGACTTGGCTCACCCAGGAGGCATACGACCGGCTCCGCTCCGAGCTCGACTACCTGACCGGCCCGTGGCGTACGGAGATCGCGACCAAAATTGAAGCTGCCCGCGAGGAGGGCGACCTCAAGGAAAACGGCGGCTACCACGCGGCCAAGGAGGAGCAGGGCAAGCAGGAGGCCCGGATTCGCCAGCTCACGGACCTGCTGCGCGACGCCCAGGTCGGCGAGGCACCCGCGGCGACCGGCGAGGCCGGCCCCGGCACCGTCGTCGAGGTGCGCTTCCCCGGCGAACGGGAGACGGAGAAGTTCCTCATCGGCTCGCGCGAGGACCACAGCACGCCCATCGAGGTCTTCTCCCCGGCGTCCCCGCTGGGCGGCGCGGTGACCGGGCGCAAGGCGGGCGAGACCGTCTCCTACACGCTGCCCAACGGCCGTTCGGCCAAGGTCGAGATCGTCTCGGTGTCGCCCTACTCGGGCTGACTACGCCAGCAGCGGACGACTGCCGACCCGGCTGCACGGGTGGCGGCATCGGCGTACCGTCGACGGGTGGAGGATCTGCCGGCACAGCCCAGTCATTCCGTGCCACCGACCGTGCCACCGACCGTGGCATCTCCGGCCCACCCGCCGACGGCCGCCGCCTCGCAGCTCACCACCCTGGGTGAGCTGCGCCGCAGCGGGCACGCGCACCGCCCGGTGCGGACGGAGCTGCGCGACAACCTCGTCGCCCTGATGCGGGGCTACGGCCCCCGGTTCCCGGGCATCGTCGGTTTCGGCGAGACCGTCCTTCCCCAGGTCGAGCGGGCCATCCTGGCCGGCCACGACATCGTCTTCCTCGGCGAGCGCGGGCAGGGCAAGACCCGACTCATCCGCACTCTGGTGAGCCTGCTCGACGAGTGGTCGCCGGCCGTCGCCGGCTGTGAGATCAACGACCACCCCTACGCGCCGGTCTGCGGCCGATGCCGCGCGCTGGCGGCCGATCTCGGTGACGCGCTGCCGGTGGTCTGGCGGCACCGCGGCGAGCGGTTCAGCGAGAAGCTCGCGACCCCGGACACAAGCGTCGGCGACCTCATCGGCGACGTCGACCCGGTGAAAGTCGCCGAGGGCCGCACGCTCGGCGATCCCGAGACGGTCCACTACGGGCTGGTGCCGCGCACCAACCGCGGGATCTTCAGCGTCAACGAGCTGCCCGACCTCGCCGAACGGATCCAGGTCGCGCTGCTCAACGTGCTGGAGGAGCGGGACATCCAGGTCCGCGGCTACCTGCTCCGGCTGCCGCTGGACCTGCTGCTGGTCGCTTCGGCCAACCCCGAGGACTACACCAACCGAGGGCGGATCATCACGCCGCTCAAGGACCGGTTCGGCGCCGAGGTCCGCACCCACTACCCGCTGCACCTCACCGACGAACTGGCGCTGATCCGCCAGGAGGCGGTGATGTCCTGGGCGGGGTCCCCGCTCGGCGCGCCGGAAATACCCGATCACCTGGTGGAGATCGTGGCCCGGTTCACCCGGCTGGTGCGCGACGCCCCCCAGGTCGACCATCGCTCGGGGGTATCGGCCCGGCTGTCGGTGGCCGCGGCCGAGACGGTGGCGGCCTCGGCGGTCCGCCGCGCGGCGCTGACCGGCGAGGAGACGCCCACCGCACGGGTGGTCGACCTCGCCGCGATCGTCCCGGCAGTACGCGGCAAGGTCGAGTTCGACCAGCTGGAGGAGGACCGGGAGGACGAGGTCCTCGCGCTGCTGCTGCGCCGCGCGGTGGCCGAGACGTTCCGGGCGAGGCTGGCCGGCGCGGACCTCACCGGCCTGCAGGCCCGCTTCGACGCGGCTGGCCCGGTCGAGACCGGCGACCTGGTAGCGGCGGCCGAGCTGCTGCGCCGGGCCGGGCCGGTGCCCGGGCTCGCGGCGATCCTGACCAGGCTCGGCGTGGACGGGGCGGAGTCGCCGGGGCTCGCGGCGGCCGCACTGGAGCTGGCGATGGAGGGACTGCACCTCAACCGTCGGTTGGCCAAGGAAGAGCTTCCCGGACGGACCGTCTACGGCACCTGACCCGGCGGCACCTGACCTCGCACGGAAGCTTCCAGGAGGAACAGTGAGTTCCGGAACATTCCGTTATGGCCCGTGGGACGGCGGACCCGATCCACTCGCCTCCCCCTTCACCGCGTCCGACGCCCTGGATGAGATGTCCCGCCAGATTCTGGAGGGACGCACCCCGCGGGAGGCGCTGGAGTCGCTGCTGCGCCGGGGCATGCCGGGCCGGCGTGGTCTGGACGACATGCGCCGGGCCGTCGAGCGGCACCGGCGGGAGGCCCGGTCCCGCGGCCGGATGGACGGGACGCTCCAGGAGGTCCGCCGGCTGCTCGACACCGCCGTGGGCCAGGAACGGGCGGCGCTGTTCCCCGACCCCTCCGACGACGCCCGGCTGCGCGAGGCCGAGCTGGACGCGCTGCCCGCGGACCCCGCCCGTGCGGTGCGCTCGCTCGCCGAGTACGATTGGCGGTCCCCGCCGGCCCGCGAGACGTACGAGAAGATCTCCGAGCTGCTGCGTCGCGAGGTCCTCGATTCCCAGTTCAAGGGAATGAAGCAGGCCCTGGAAGGGGCCGCGCCCGAAGACTTCGCCCGGATCCGGGAGATGGTCGCCGCGCTCAACGCCCTGCTGGAGGCGGACGCCCGTGGTGAGGACACCGACGAGGCGTTCGCCCGGTTCATGCGGGAGTTCGGCGACTTCTTCCCGGAGAACCCCGGCTCGCTGGAGGAACTGGTCGACGCGCTGGCCCGCCGGGCCGCCGCCGCCGCGCGGTTACTGGCCGGGCTCACCCCGCAGCAGCGCTCCGAACTCGCCGACCTGATGTCCACGGCGATGGAGGACCTGAGGCTCGCCGCAGAGATGTCACGACTGGCGCAGGCGCTGCGCGCGTCCCGACCGGACCTCAACTGGGGTGGACGGGTGCGGGGGCGGGCCGGCCGGTCGGGCGACGGCCTGACCGGCGAGGAACCGCTCGGCCTCGGCGACGCCACCACCGCGCTGGAGGAGCTCGCGGAGCTGGACGAACTGGCCGCCGCGCTGGGGCAGGACTACGCCGGGGCATCCCTGGAGGACGTCGACCCCGAGGCGGTGGCCCGGGCGCTGGGCCGGTCCGCCGTCGACGATCTGCGGGGGCTGCAGGAGATCGAACGGGAGCTGGAACGGCAGGGATTCCTCACCCGCCGGGCCGGGAGCCTCGAGCTCACCCCACGGGCGGTGCGCCGGATCGGGCAGGCCGCGCTGGCCCGGATCTTCCGGCAGATCTCCGCCCGAGGCCGCGGGGATCACAGTGTGACCGACGCGGGTTCCGCCGGGGATCTGCTGGGCACCTCCCGGGCCTGGCAGTTCGGCGACACCCAGCCGATCGACGTCGTCCGCACAGTCCGCAACGCGGTGCTGCGCGGCGGTCCGCCCGGCCGGGGCCACCCGATCCGCCTGGCGGTGGCCGACTTCGAGGTCGCCGAGACGGAGCGCCGCGCCACGGCGGCGGTGTGCCTGCTCGTCGACCTGTCCTACTCGATGGCGCTGCGGGGCACCTGGGGCATCGCGAAGTCGACGGCACTCGCGCTGCACACGCTCGTCAGCACGTCGTTCCCGCAAGACAAGATCCACATTGTCGGCTTCTCGGACTACGCCCGGGAGCTGCGGCCGGTCGAGCTCGCCGGACTCGACTCCGAGATGGTGCAGGGCACGAACCTGCAGCACGCCCTGCTCATCGCGGGCCGGCTGCTGAGCCGCTACCCGCAGGCGGAGCCGGTCATCATGGTAGTCACCGACGGTGAGCCCACCGCGCACCTGCTGCGCGACGGGGCTCCCTCGTTCTCCTGGCCGCCGATGCCCGAGACCCTGGAGCTGACCCTGGCCGAGGTCGACCGGCTCACCCGGCGCGGCGTGACCGTCAATGTGTTCATGCTCGACGACGAGCCACGGCTGGTGCAGTTCGTCGAGGAGATGGCCAGACGCAACGGCGGGCGGGTTCTCTCACCCGATCCCGCCGCCCTCGGCAACTACGTCATCCGGGACTACCTGCGGGCCCGGGGCAGGCACCGCACCGTCCGCTGACCGCCGCGCCGCCCCGCCCGGCTCGGCGGCGAGGCGTTCCCAGAACTCGACCGCGAGCTCCTCGTAGCCGAGCCCGAGATCGAGGGCCCGGCGCAGCGACCAGGCCAGGGCACCCGCGGGCAGCGCGGTCAGGGAGCGGTACACCTCCAGGTGAGCGCGATGCGCCGCCGCCTGGGCCCGCGCGAGCCGGCTGACATCACCCGGCCGGCCCAGATCGGCGAATGCCAGCTTGAGCAGGCCGGGATCGCGCAGCTCGGTGCGCCCGGCCTCCGGGACGGCGAGCCACGCGGCCAACCTGCTCCGGCCGGCGCCGGTCAGGCGAAAGATCGCCGCCTGCGGCCGGACTCCTCCCGTTCCTCAGAAAGGAGTCCGGCCGCGGCAAGGCGGGGCGGCTCCTTGTAGAGCTGGGCGTGCGGAAACGACCAGCAGTTACCGATCGAGCCGGCAACCGCGACCTTGAGCTCGTACGGAGTGGCACTGCCACGCCGCGCTACCTCCCCCAGGACCAGATACGACACCGGCGTCAGCGCGATTCCAGCCATGGTCTCGATGATATGACTT
>NZ_CDWRCK010000109.1:0-13166 GCF_977927595.1 Frankia sp. CcWB3 | reverse complement strand
ACCCCGCACCACACAACGGATCATGCAATCCGAAAATCACCATCAGATCCACGGCCAGCCTCGGGACATACTTCCCAAACAGGCCCTAGTCTCTCGAGGGTGATGTCCAAAGGTTGGTCACGCGGCGTTACCAGCCGCGAAACCGCCGGCGGCGAAGCCTCCGGCACGTACTCCCGACCCCCGTCGGTGTCGGAGAGCAACGAAAACCCGCCTGCCGATCACCGCACGGCCACTTCGCGGTCCGGTACGGTCAGGCATCTGTCAGGTCGCTGTCAGTTCAATTGTCAGGTCAATCAGGAGCCGGCCGGCCAGCCGACGACCAGCCGACCGGCCGGCGCGCGGCTGCGGGTCGTGACGAGGCCCGCGCGGCGCATGCTGCGACGGTCGAGGAGGACGAGGTGAACGGTGTCGCGACGACCACCGCACCCGCGGCGGCATCACCTGTACCGCGGACGGGCGGGAGCGCGGTGAACCCACGGCGGTCCCAGCGCGGCGGCGCGAGCCGCGCGGGCGGGACGGCGGCATGATCCTGCGGGCCCGTCGCATCGAGCGGCTGGAGGAACATCCCAACCTCCGCGGCATTCTCGGCATCCTCGCCCAACTCGTCCACACCACCGACACGGAGCTCGTCTCGCTCGCCGGCGCCTGGCGTAACTCGGGGTACCTCGCCGCAGCCCGGGACAAGGCGCTCTCCCCCGACTCGCCATTGATCGTCGAGGTGCTGGCCGCCTTCGACGCGTTGAGCGCGATCTACGCCGACGACCTCACCGGCGCGGAGTACGTCACCGTCGAACCGACGATCGCCGCCACGGCTCTGCGCGCGATGCGCGACGCGGTCGCCGCCTCCTACGCCCGGCCCATCCTCGGCCGCGCGGAGTATGCGGCGCTGATGCGTCCGTGGCGTACGGTCTACCCCCGCGCGCGCGCACACGAACCCGACCTCGGCCCGGCCGCGGCGGACGTGAAGCAGGTTCTCGCGGCACTCCCGGTCCTCGCCGGGCGCTGCCACGATCCAGACAGCCTCGAGGTCTTCGACGACCTGCTGGTGTCCGCGCTCACCCGCGACGACTCCGCGCACCAGATGGCGATGGACGCCGCCTTCGCGAGCGCCGTGGTGACCGGGCGTCGCCGGGTGTGGACCCTGGTCCGGCGCAGCGCCGCCGAGGGCTTCTGGCGGTTGTGCCCGTACTGCCGCGGCCATCGGGGCACCGATTCGAGCGAGGACCGGCGGGTCATGGAGCTGTGCGCCGACCTGGCCTGCGCGCTGCTCGTCGAGGATCTCCTCGACGCCGACCAGTTCACCCGGCTGACCAGCCCGCTGCACACGCTCATCCCGTTGCAGCACCGCCGCGGTCGCTGACGCCGCCGCGGTCCGCCCGGCTGTCGGTCCGCCCGGCTGTCGGTCCGCCCGGCTGTCGGTCCACCCGGCTGTCGGTCCGCCCGGCTGTCGGTCCACCGGCCCGGCTCAGCCGGATGCGTCGGGCCGCCACGGCCGGTAGACGATCAGTCGGGCTCCGCCCGGAGTGATGACGATGCGTTCCACCCCCTCCGTGACCTCGCCGTCACAGGCGAACGGCAGCGGGCCGGGCTGACGGGATGAGATCGTGACCCGTTCGACCGTGTGTTGTTCGTACACCCGGCTGCGCCCGAGACGGCCGGTCAGCACCGCCCCCACCAGCCGGAGCCGGGCAAGCGGCGCCGCGGCGTCGACCACCCGCAGGTCCAGCAGCCCTTCGTCAAGGCGGGTGCGGTAGGTGGGGGCGAACCCGCCGGGCTGGTAGATCCCGTTGCCGACGAAGATCAGCCAGACCCGGCGGTACTCGGAGTCGATCTCGACCTCGAACGGCGCTTCGTGGCGCAGCACCCAGCTCAGCGCGATGAGCATCGCCGGCCACTTGCCGATGTGGCGCTCGAACCGTGCACGGATGGCGACCATGTCCGGGTAGCCGCCGAGACTCGCGGTGTTCACGAAGATACGGGAGAACCGACTGAACGTCGCGCTGATGCCCTCGGCCCGGCCGATGCCGACGGCGACCGCCGAACCCTCCCGTATCGCCTGCACCGAGTCACCCGCCTCGGCGAGTCCGACGTCCGCGGCGAAGTGGTTGAGCGTGCCCGCGGGGAAGACCGCCAGCGGCACGCCGTGCGCCAGCGCGGTCTGGGCGGCCGCGTTGATGGTGCCGTCGCCGCCGGCGACGCCCAGCACACGGGACCGCGCCGCCACGGACACCAGCGCGGTTCTTACGTCGCCGCCCGCGTCGACCTCGACGACCCGGGCCCTGGGCAGGTCGGCCCGCAGCACGGCGAGCAGGTCCGTGTGGTTACCCGGACCGGAACGGGCGTTCACCACCACCGTGAGGCCGTCGCCGTCGGGCAGGGCGGGCGCCCACGCCGACGCGGGGCTGGCCCGGGCAGGGGCCCACGGCCGACGCGGCATCACCTTCGTCGTCAGCAGGCCCGCCCCGATCCCCAGCAGCACGCCGGCGGCCACGTCCCCGGGATAGTGCACCCCGACGTACACCCGGGAGAACGCCACCGTGGCGGCGAGCGCGGCCACCGGCACTGCCGCGCCGGGCGCGTCCAACGCGACTCCGGTGGCGAAGGCGGCCGCCGACGCCGCGTGCCCGGAGGGGAACGAGAACGTCGTGAGATCCTCGCGAAGCCGCCGCAGCGGGGGAATCGTGTGAGTCGGTGGGCGGTCCCGGCGGAACACCACCTTCATCGGCCCGTTGGCGAGGACGCTCGCGACTCCCAGGGCGAGCAGGCCACGGGCGGCCGCCGGGCGACGGCGTCCCTTCGTCGCACCGAGCGTCCCGGCCACCCCCCACCAGAGCAGACCGTGATCGGCGGCATGAGACAGCCGCGGCAGCACCGGGTCGAGCAGCGGTCTGCCGCCGGCCAGCGCCGCGAACAGCGACCGGTCCGCCCTGGTGAAGGCGTGCAGGAACGTCCGGCCCAGCGCGATGTCACGGCGCATGAGGATCCGGGCGCGCCGACCGACCCGGCTCTCCGCGGGCCAGCGGAGAGCGGTCCCGGTTCCCGGCCTCGTTACCGGCCTTGACCCCACGCCGGCACCGTACCCGTAACGGGGACACCCAGATCAACTGGGATGAACCTCACATCCTCCCGAACCCCGCGGGAGGAGCGAGCAGAAGGAGCTCGCTGTCAGGCCGCGGCTGTCAGAGCGCGCCTGTTCAGAGCGCGCCTGTCAGACCGCGACCGGGGCCTGGCTCGCCCATCTCGGAGCCGGCGGCCATGCCACGCCCCCGGGCCGGGGCAGCGCCCGTCGTGGCTCGACGGTGCGACCTGTCGGCAGGATCTCGCCGGTGTCCTCGAACAGGATCACCCCGTTACACAGCAGGATCCAGCCCTGGTCCCAATGCTGGCTGGCCACCCGGGCGGCGTCACGATCCACACTGTCCGCCGTGGGGCAGGGCGGGGAGTGCGGGCAACCACGTCGCCGGGGTGCGGCTGCGCGTGAGGCGCCGGCGGGCAGGGGATCGGAGGACGGCTCGGGCGAGGATGGCTCCGGGTCGTCGGAGGGCACCGGGGACGCCGATGCCGGGTCTGAAACGCGAACAGCTTGCACGAGCACCAGACGTTACGCCTCTCCGTAAGAAGCGTCACACCGAGGCGCGGGTGAAGGGGCCGACATGTCTGCGACCCCGGCCCGCAAGTCAGCGTGGACAACGGCTGTGACCAGCGCGGATGCGAAACACGGCACATCGGGAACCAGCCGGGCGGACCACGGGGTGCCTACAGCGAGATGCCGGTAACAGGACCGGACCATCGGATCGGTAGGTTACGGGGCGGTGGCCGAGCGGTTCCGCCACCCTGACCGCAACAATGACGTGGGCCGGTTCCGCTGATGCGCCCACCTGCATGAACGGCGCCCGTTGCCCCCGGCGACCGGGCATCGACACGGCAGGGCCACGGACAGGCACCAGTGAACGGCCACGGACCCGGACATGCCCGGCCACAAGGGGGTACGGACGATGGACGGCGCCACGAGTGTCGGTACCGATACCTTCGGGGGCCTCCCCACCGGCCCGCGTGCCGGCGGAAAGCCGGTCGAGGTGTCGGTCGTCATGCCGTGTCTGAACGAGCAGGAGTCGGTCGGCATCTGCGTACACAAGGCCCTTGCGGGACTGGCCACCGCGGGTGCCGCGGGCGAGGTCGTCGTTGTCGACAACGGGTCCACGGACCGGTCGGCGGACGTCGCCGCCGCCGCGGGTGCCCGGGTCGTCCGCGAGACCCGGCGCGGCTACGGCAACGCCTACCTGGCCGGGTTCGCCGCCGCCCGAGGCCGGCTGATCGTGATGGGCGACGCCGACGACTCCTACGACTTCTCAGATCTGGGCGTCCTGCTCGCTCCGCTGCGCGCCGGGCGGGCCGACTACGTGCTCGGGTCGCGCTTCGCCGGGGAGATCCTGCCGGGAGCGATGCCCTGGCTGCACCGTTACGTCGGCAACCCCGCACTCACCGGCATCCTGAACCGGCTGTTCGACGTCCGTTCCTCCGACGCGCACTCGGGCATGCGGGCCTTCAGCCGAGAGGCGTACCTGCGTATGCAGCTGCGCTGCGAGGGGATGGAGCTCGCCTCCGAACTGGTGATCGCCGCGGGCCGCGCCGAGCTGCGGATCGAGGAGGTGCCGATCACCTACCATCCGCGGGTCGGGGCCTCCAAGCTGCACTCCCTGCGGGACGGTTGGCGGCACCTGCGGTTCATGCTGCTGCTGGCGCCGAGGCACCTGTTCGTGCTGCCCGGCCTGGTGCTGCTGGCGCTCGGGATCGCGGGCCAGGCGGCGCTGCTGCCCGGCTCGCTCAATCTCGGCTTCCACCGGCTGGACCTGCACTTCTCGATCCTGTTCGCGCTGCTGGCGCTGCTCGGCTGGCAACTGGTGCTGCTGGGGGTCTGCGCCGACGTCCACAACCACGCCCTCGGCTGGCAGGAGCGCCGCCGCTGGCCACTGCCGCTCATCCACCGCCTGTTCACCCTCGAACGCGGGCTTGCGCTCGGCGCGGGCCTGTTCATCGTCGGATTCGTCGTGGACGTGGTCGTCCTCGTCCGCTGGCTGGCCAACCATCTCGGGCCGCTCAACGAGATGCGCCCGGCACTGCTCGCGATGACACTGATGGTGCTGGGCGCGCAGACCGCCTTCGGATCCTTCTTCCTGCGGCTGCTGACCGCCGGGCCCAGCGGGGGGCATCAGCGGGCGTCGGCCCGCGGTACTCGTGCCGGCACGGGCCCTGACGCGGGCGCGGTTGCGAGTGCCGGCCCAGGCTCCACCCGGGTCGGGACAGACTCCACCCGGGCCGGGACGAGCGGCCCACGGGCCGACACGCCCGGTCTCGGCCCGTTCTTCGAGGCGCTGGAACACCCGGCCGAGGTCGTCAGGTTCTGAGAACGGCGGATATTCATCATGGCCGTCCTGGGCAGAATGGCTGCCCTGGGCAGACGCCGCTTTCCACCGCTGCCCGGCGACGCCGCGCCCGTCTCCCTACGCGATCCCGCTGTCCTCGGGGATGACCCCGCGGATGACCTCGCCGCCCCGGGCCGGGTGCCGTCCGGGGAGCACCCCGGCCCGCTCTATGGCCCGAACGCGCGGCGCCGTGCATCGGGTCCGGCCTCCGCCCAGCCGGCCCGACCCGCCCGGCCGGTCACGCGGCATCTACCCTTCGCGGTTCTCCTGGTCGCCGGGATGACGCTGCGGGTGGTCACCGGGCACGCCTACCGGCCGGCGTTCGAGTTCAACGGCGACTCCTATGCCTACCTGCGACTTTCCACCCTGCACGCGCCCGACCCGATGCGGCCGGCCGGCTACCCCGCCTTCCTGCGCCTGCTGTCGCACACCGGCGACCTGTGGTGGGTGACAGTGGTCCAGCACGTCGCGGGCCTGGCGCCCGGGGTGGGGATCTACGTCCTGCTGGTCCACCGCCGAGTGGCGGCCCCGGTAGCGGCCATCGCCGCCGCGCCGGTCCTGCTGGACGCCTACCAGCTTGTCCTCGAGCACTACGTGATGGCCGAGACACTGTTCGCGATCCTGCTGGTCGCCGCGATGATCGCCCTGACCTGGTCGGCACGACCGTCGGTGTGGGCGTGCGGGCTCGCCGGCCTGTTACTGGGCGGGGCGGGCCTGGTCCGCACCATCGGGGTCGCCATGGGTGTGCTCGCCGTGGGCTACCTGCTTCTTCGTCGCGTCGGATGGCTCCGGTCCGCCGCCTTCGCCGTGATGCTCGCCGTTCCACTCGTCGGCTACGCGGGCTGGTTCCACACCGCGCACGGGAAATACGCGCTCACCGGTGGGGACGCGGTGTGGATGTACGGCCGGGTGGCACCGATCGCCGAATGTGATCGCCTGCACCTGAGCACACGCCAGCTCGTCCTGTGCTCCCCGCATCCGGTGACGGGGCGGCCCGATCCCAGCTACTACGTCTGGAACGGCAACAGCCCGCGCTGGCGGCTCGACATGCCCGACGACAAGCGGGACGCGCTGCTGCGCGACTTCACCCGCCAGGTCATCCGGTATCAGTTCGGTGACTACGCCCGGATGGTCGGCGGGGAGATCGCGCACTACTTCGCCCCGGGCCGACCGGTCGGGCACCGCGACTGGCCGGACGCGACCTGGCGGTTCCCGACCGGTGACGAACCGCGCTACCTGCACAACAACGAGCCACTGCTCGGCTTCCACGGGGACGCGCCCACCCGCGTCATCCGCAAGCCGTCCGCCGGTTTCCTGCGGAGCTACCAGCGTCTCGTCTTCACGCCCGGTCCGGCCCTGGCCGCGATGATGATCGTCACCATCGCCGCGATCATAACCCCGGACCGGGACCGCCGTGCGTCGCCGGGGAACCACAGCACCCGGCGCCGGGGGGGTCTGCGGGACCGGGCCGCCGAAGATCGACGGCTGCGGGCGGACATGGCCCTCCTCGTGGCGGCCGGGGCCGCCACGCTCATCGTCCCGGCCGCGACGGTGTGCTTCGACTACCGCTACCTGCTCCCCGTCCTCGTGCTCTTCCCGCCTGCCGCCGCGCTCGCGACCCGCCGCTTCGTACTGCTCAGTCGAGCCCCAACCGGGGTGCCTCGATCGCCGGGCAGGTGTCCATGACGACGTCCAGCCCGGCCTCGCCCGCACGCGCCGCGGCAGCCTCGTCCCGCACACCGAGCTGGAGCCAGACACCCTTCGCGCCGATCTTCACTGCCTCGTCGACGACCGGGCCGGCGAACTCCGACCGGACAAACAGGTCGACGACGTCGACGGGGAACGGGATCTCGCTCAACGTCGCGTATCCTTGCTCCCCCGCGACCGTAGGTGCCGAGGGGTGCACAGGTACGACACGCTTGCCGTGCCGTCGCAGGTAGTCCGCAATGCTGTAGGCGGTCCGGCGGGTGTCGTTGGACAGCCCCACCACCGCCCAGACCTCGGTGTCGGTGAGCATGCGGCGAATGGTGTCGTCGTCTCCGAAGCGCATACCTGCATAACCGCCCATGCCACCCGGTTCATCCGGACCGCGGAAGGGCTTCTCGGCTCCCGGCAATGATGGCTACCGTTTCCCCGCATGGGGGCGAGAAGCGCGAGCCCCGGTGGAGGCGGGCGCATAGGATCTTCACGTGGAGAACGTGGAGCTTTCCCCGCTTCCGGCCGCCGGAGGACGGCTGGCCGGCGGGACGGGAGCCGGCGGTGAGTGACAAGCACGAGGTGACGCTGTCCGCCTCGGCCGAGCGGGACCTGTCGAAGCTGGCCGAGCTCACCCGCGGCGAGGTCCGCCGGTTCCTCGACGGTGCCCTGCGCGACGATCCGCGCAAGGCCGGCACTCCGATCCCCGGCGAGCAGGTCGGCATGCACGAGGCCAGCGGGCGGACCTGGCGGATCCTCTACCGGATCGACGCCAACACCTGTTCTGTGCGCGTCATGGTCGTCGCGCCGCGAGGAGCCCGCTCCCGGGTCGTGCCGACGATCGGCAACGCCCGCCCCGCCACCGGATGGCGCCGCGTCTGAACCTGTGGGAGCGGAGGCGGTCAGCGGTCACGAGACTCGTACGGTCACGAGACTCGTACGGTCAGTCAGGTAACGTTGACGCCGAAGTCCAGGGCGATCCCGCGCAACCCGGAGGCGTATCCCTGGCCGACGGCGCGGAACTTCCACTCCCCACCGTAGCGGTACAGCTCGCCGAAGATCATCGCCGTCTCCGTGGAGGCATCCTCGGTGAGGTCATAACGGGCCACCTCCGCGCCGTTCGTCGCGTCCGTCACCCGGATGAACGCGTTACGGATCTGGCCGAAGGCCTGCCGACGCGAGTCGGCATCGTAGATGGACACGGTGAACACGACCTTCGCCGCCTGCGGGGTCAGCGTCCGCAGGTCGACGTTGATCTGCTCGTCGTCACCGCCGCCGCCACCGACCAGGTTGTCACCCAGGTGCTTCACCGCACCGTCCGGACTCACCAGATTGTTGAAGAACACGAAATAGCCGTCGGAAAGGACCCGGCCGGCGTCATTCACAATGATCGCGCTGGCGTCGAGGTCGTAGGCGGCACCGGTGGTCTGCCGCACCTGCCCCCCCAGGCCCACCGTCACCGCAGTGAGGTTGGGGACGACCTTGCTCAGCGAGACATTGCCGCCCTTGGACAGCGACACGGAGGTCATATCCTCACCCTAATACCAATTGACCGGCGGGCCCTACGGCTCGATCAGGCGCCACCGGTCTGGTGTTCCCGGCTCGGAACGCGCCGCGCCGGTTGCCTCCAGCGTCGCGAGATACGACGTCGTGTCCATCACGGCGTTCTGCAGCGCCACCCCCCGCAGGTTCCGGAACGGCCGATGCCAGGTCACGTACCCGGCGACGTCCCAGACCCGCGAGGCACCCGCGCGCAGTCCCTCGACGACCTCGGACAGCCGGCCGGCGTGATGCGCGTCGAGCTCCGCGAGCCGGCGCTCCAGCCCGGTGAACCGGTGCTCGTGCGCCGGCAGCACCTCCTCGGCCGGCAGGCCCCGCAGCCGGGCCAGCGAGCGCAGGTAGTCGCCCAGCGGATCAGGAGCAGCCTCCTCCGGCGCGGGTACCCCGACCGCCGTCGAGGGCAGGACGTGGTCCCCGGAGAACAGCAGCCGGTTGGTCGGCTCCCAGAAGCAGAGGTGTCCCGGCGAATGGCCCGGTGTCCACAGTGCGGTGAGATCCCAGCCCGGGATGTCCGGCCGGTCGCCGTCCTCGATGAGGATGTCGGGTCGCGGCAGGCCCCGGGCCGGCTGCTGGTAGCCCGCCAGCAGGCGCTCGGTCATCTCGGCGGGCGCCCCAGCCCGGGTCATCAGCTCGGAGATCCGGTCAGCGTAACCATGTTCGAAGTGCCGGAGCATCGCCTCGTCCAGGGGATGCAACGAGACCCACGCCCCGGATGCCTCCCGGATCCGGGGCGCCAGGCCGTAGTGGTCCAGGTGCGCATGGGTCACCACGACGCCCTGCACGTCGGCCACCGACATCCTGATCATCGCCAGTCCGGCCTGCAACGCGTCGAACGCCTCGTCGAAGTCCCAGCCGGCGTCCATCAGGAACGGGCCCGTGGAAGTCTCGAAGACGTACACGAACACGTGCGCCGGTTTGGCCCAGGGCAGCGGGACGGGGATACTCCACAATCCCGGACGCACCTGCTCGACCGGCGGCAGGGGTCGACGCCACCGCGCGGCACCGTCCCGGCCGGCCCGCTCCACGGCCGGCTTCACGGCCGGCTGCGGCCCGGTCTGACGCGGCACACCGACATCCCCGAGAGCAGCGTCCACGACCTCACCCACCCGTTTTCTCCGGCGCCCGGCGGCGCGTGCATCGCGTACCGCGGCGCCCCGGGCCTGCAACACCCGTCTCTGGGCCTGCGCCACCCGTCTTTGGATGCCACCCGTCTTTGGATGATGCCGCGCCCCTGATCGTTCCCCATCCGCGACGAATGGTCGTCGCGGTGATACCTTCACCACCCGACGAAACCTTGGCGCGTCCTGGCCAATCTGTCGTGCTATACCGTGCCGTCCGGTACCCCCCGAACCGGGCGGCACCATACTTTCCCACCGCCACCGCTGCCACCACCGCGCCGATCAGGAGGGGCAGGGCAGAACGGTGAGGGATCCCGGTGCCCGGGAACGCCGCCCGTCGAGATCGGTCACCGTAGCCGTGTAGGTGATCGCCCCGGCCACACGGGCCGGGCCCACCGGGCCGGACCACGTCGACCGGTTACCCGTCGCCCGGTCAAGGACCAGCGACACACTCGCCCTGCCTCCGTCGGGGAGGCTCACCACGAGCTCCACGGCGAAGATGCCGGTCGCGTCGACGACGGACACCGTCACCGTGGACACCGCTGCCGGGGACACCGCTGCCGGGGACGCGGTCGCCGGGGAGGGTCGACCTGGCGGCCGGCGCGCAGCCGGACGGGTACAGCGTCGTCGGCGCCGCAACCATCGATACCACCTGTAGCGAGCCGTCGACCCTGGCGGTGACCCGCACGTCGCCCCCGCCGCCCCCCTCGCGGGGCCTGATCGGAACGGTCACGTCGATCGGTCCGGACGGTGCCGCCGCCCGGTCAAGAGCGATCACCAGGGGGACGACGGCCCCCGGATCGATCCGCGACCGGCCGGGCATCACGATGAGCCAGGACGGGCTGGCGCCGATCACGACGTCGACCGGCGCCGTGCCCTCGCCACGCAGGTCAAGCCGCCAGACGGAGTCGACGTCACCCAGGTCGGCCCTGGTCGAGCTCAGGCCGAGGGCCGGGCCGGAGGGCCGCGGAGCGACCGGGACGGCCGGTGACCCAGGCGGCGGTCCGGTTCGCGGTCTCGCGGCGGTCGGGGCGACCCGCGGCGGAACCGACCCGAGGCCGGCACTCGGGGAGGCCACGGGCGCGGTGGGAAGGGCTGGACCGGCACCCGGCCGAGCAGTGACCGGGGCTGCCGCCGTCACGTCCGCCGGCCCGTCCTCGTCACCGGGCACGGGTGCCGGCGGTGCGACCGGCGCACCCGGCCTGCCTCCGGAGAAACCCGCACGATGGTCGCCGGCCATCCGCCCACGCACAACCACCAGACCCGCAACGATGACGACCAACGCAACCACTACAGCAATGATGCGTCCCCACCGGATCGGCAGGATCCGACCTGAACGCCCCCAGGGAGAACGGTGACGTCCCGGCGATCCCGGGCCCCCGCACCATCATGCGTCATCATGACGAGATTAAGCCGACGGATTCTCGCTAGGGGACCAATTCGCTCGTTTCCGTCACGAAGTACGCTGAGATCTCTCTCGACCCTCGGGCCGAGGCGGGATGCCCCGATTCTCCCCGTTACCCCCGTTGTCGCCGTTACTCCCGTTGTCGCCGTTACCCCCGTTGTCGCCGGCCTCCCGGCTCTCCCCGATCCGCCGGCTGCGGAGCCGGCCGGGCGGCCCGCCCCGCAGCCGGCGCCCCCACCAGACCCACCATGCCAACGTCTGGGTCACCAGCGCGAAGCCGAACAGCAGATCCTCGACCGGAGCGTGTGCGATCCGCGGGCCGAGGATCCGGCGGGGGTCGTAGACGACGACGCCGAACCCGGTGAGGATCCCGTTGGAGATCAACTGGAACAATGCGATGATCGCGTAGGAAGTCCAGAAAACCCGCCGGGTCAGCAGCCGGGTCCGCAGGACCCACAGGTCCATCGCGATCGCCAGCGCGACCCCGACGACCGCTAGGGCTGTGTAGCTCACGGCCGATCACCATCGGGAGTCCCACCGGAACGCGTCGCGCTCGGATGGGCGGGCTCGTCGCCGACGTCCCAGCCCCGCACCGCGCGCACGGCCTCCAGCGTCAGGATCGCGCACATCGGCACCACGACGAAGAACAGCAGCTCCTCCAGGGGAAGGCTCCCCGGAAGCAGGACCCCGGTGATGCGGCGCCGGTCGAAGCTCCAGTGCCCCGCGGAGACGGCGAACAGGTCCCAGGCAACGAAGATCACGATGACGGGGGCGAGGGTCAGCAGCAGCCGAACCGGCCGGGCGTACACCCGGGTGCCCAGAAACACCTCGAGCGGCGCCGTTCCGAGCAGGCATCCTGCCAGGACCGCGAGATAGCTCAGATGGCGCATCGGTGGCTGGGGCGGAGGCTCGGACGGCGCATCGACAACTCTCAGACGGCTCTCAGACAGCGCGCAGACGCCGAGCGAGGGCAACGGCGCTCGCGGCCGGATCCTCGGCCCCGGTGAGGCCCCGCACGACCACCACGCGGCGCGCTCCCGTCGCGAGGATCTCATCCAGGGTATCCGGACCGACGCCGCCGGTGACGAACCACGGCTTCACGCCCGGGACGAACGGAGGAGCGTGCCGCGCGGCCAGCCGGGGCAGGCCCAGGCCGACCGGCGGCCGGCCCTCCTTGGTGGGCGTGGCGTGCACCGGCCCCACGCACACGTAGTCGACGTCGGGGTCGGCGAGCGCCGCGAGGAACTGGTCGAGATCGTGCGTCGACTGTCCGATCAGCACGTCCGGGCCCATCAGGCGCCGGGCGAACCGCGGCGGGATATCGCCCTGACCGGCGTGCAGGATGTCGACCCCGGCGAAGGCGGCGAGGTCGGCACGGTCATTCGCGCTGACCAGCACTCCCCTGGCGCCAGCGGCGGCCTGCACCCGCCGCAGCCCGCCGAGCTCCTCGTCCCATTCGAGCCCCTTCTCCCGGAGCTGGATCAGATCGACCCCGGGGGCCTCGGGCGTGCCGACCACGGCGCTCAGGAAGGCGTCGAACTCGGCCCGACGCGGCGTGCACAGGTACAGGCGGGCGTCGGCCAGCCGCCGCAACCGGTCCGCCCGGGCCGGCCCACCGGCGCGCGGCGACGATCCCTCAACCTCCGGCGACAGCACGCACGATCTCCAGGATGTCGCCGTCGGCGAGCCGGACGGCGGGCATCTCGGACGGCGTCAGCGCCACGCCATTGTGCTCGACCACCACCGAACCGGACGGCAGGCCCAGCTCGGCGAGCAGGTCGGGCAGCGGCTGGCCACTCGGGATGCCCCGCGGCGCACCATTGACGACGACCCGCGCCCGGGCGAGCGGCTCCAGGTGCGCACGCGGGTGCGAGTGCGAGTGCAGCGGACGATCGACCATTTTTCGACCCTACGGGAGCAGCGCCCGCCGTGCGGGCGGTGGGTACGGCCGGGACCGGGCCGGGG